>NZ_QHCU01000006.1:227500-381410 GCF_003545925.1 Leptospira yasudae
TTGCTACGGAAAAACTTCTTCATAAGGAAGGAGACACGAGGAATTTGAGAAAGAAAAATCCGTTCCTGTATCATGCAAACCAGCTCACCTTTCACAAACCGGAGCTGGATAAAATTCTTCTTTCTTTAAGCGATTCGGGAATTTGATTCGATGGGATTTTGGAAACGCCTCTTCTCCCCTAAAAAAGAATTTAGATCCTCGGCAAGAGCTTGGATCGAAAATCCGGAACGAGTTCAGAAAAGTATCGGAAGAATTTTCGACTTCGTTTTTGATTCCACCCTGAAAGAGTTGCTGCCGGAAAAAATTTCCGTCTCCTTGGAACCGGTCGCGGGGCTCAGAGTTCCGGAAGAAAAAGCGAGAATCATCTTACAAGGTCTGGATGTAAGGACGCTTCTTCCGTTCAACTCGGTTTCCGAAGCGATGAGCGCCGATACGCAGGAAGCGATCTTGGAACTCGCGGCGGGAACGGTCGCGGCTCCTTCTAAGATGTTTTTGATGAAGATCCTCAATCAATCTCCGATACAGGAGATGTTTTCGCAAGGTCTCGAAAAGATATTAGTAGAATTCAATAAAAAGCTGAACCCTCTTGCGGGTGTGTTTCAAGCCGCGGGTTTCGAGAAGCAGATCTCCGGTTTTCTTTCGGTTCTGCTTCCGGGATTTACGGAAAAGATGGCGGAGGTTCTGCATTCTTCCTCCGAAAGCGAGGCGGGCAAGATTCTTCTCCGCAACACGCTGAAGATCCTCTTTCAAACCGGCTTTGCGGACATCGGACATCTCGAATCCGCCGATCTCCGAAAACATTTGGAAAAACTGAGAGAAGCTGTTTCCAAAGATCCCCTTTTGGAACAAAGCATAGAAAAGTTTTACGAGAATTTCAGGGACGCGGTGTTAAACGAATACAGAGGAGAAACCTTGAAGGAGTTTCTGGGTTATTCCGAAGAGGAATATGTTCGCTTTAAAAATTCCGTTTCTAAAACGACCGCGGAAAACCTTCTTGCCATCCACAAACAAAAGCCGCTGACTGGGCTCGTAACGGATCTGCTGGAGGATGTGCTTGGATGAAAAAAGTGATCAATCAGATCGGAAAGGCCCTCGAATACCTGGACAAACTCGGTACCGGAAAATCCTTTCAACTGTTTCGTTCACTCGGTTATGAAAAACTGTATTCCCTTTCGGAGAAGGTGGATCACAAAACCCTTTTGTACATCAGCCAGAATCTCGACGAAAAAACAATCATCGAATTTTTAAACCGAATTCCGGAAGAAACCCTCGTACAACTTCTATCCACGGTTCGTCCGGCAGACATTACGTATTTTGCAAATAGCATTCCGATGGACGATCTCGTCTTACTGTCCACTTCCATTCCCGCGGCCGACATCGCGGAAATGTCCTTAAAGACCGGAAAAGAATCCTCCGCGGAACTTTTAAAAAACATCGGTCCCCACAAATCGATCGCTTTGTTAAACGAAGTGGGAGTTCAGAACTTCATCGAACTTTCCTTAAAGGTCCCGCCCACCAAACTGATTCCCGTGGTCGCCGAATTGACTCCGCAGCAATCGGGGATCTGGATCCGTCAACGCGGAATCGGAGACATTCCGAGGTTGATCGAAGCCTTCGGCGTTCAGAATCTTTTGGTGTTTTTGAGAACCCTCGGGTTCGAAAAGAACCTTCACATCATGGGCGTTTTGGGTTTGGAGGAATTGATCGAACTCGCGTATACGATTTCAGGAATGAAACTTCCGGGTGCGGCAAGCGGTTCCGGCAAATCCCAAAAATCCGCCTCTAAAAAATCTCCCAAAAAAAAGGCGAAGCCGAAAAAGAAAACTCCCGCCAAAAAGAAACGAAAACATTCGTAAATTAGAAACTTCTAAAGTGGAAGGCGCGGGCAACGCGTTTTTTAACGGGCAGCCGCCTTACTCGTCTTTTGCAGGGAATCGGAATGGATTCTTCCGTCCACCATGTTGATTCTGCGTCCCGCCAGAGCCGCATAATCCGGGTCGTGCGTCACGAAAACGACGGTGGTTCTGTTTTCTCGGTTGATCCGCTTTAGGATTTCCATAGCTTTATCCCCGTTTGCCGTGTCCAAATTTCCGGTCGGTTCGTCCGCAAACAGAAAAATCGGATTCATGATCAAAGCCCGCGCGATTGCGGTCCTTTGCTGCTCGCCCCCGGACATTTGGGAGGGAAATTTGTCCTTACAATGTTCCAATCCGAACTCGGAGAGAAGTCGCCTCGCTTCGTCCCGCTTAACGATATTCGTTTCCGTTTTACGCGTCGGCATCAATATATTTTCGATCGCGGTCAGCTCGGGCAGAAGATAATGAAATTGGAATACGAACCCTATATTCAGATTTCGGAATATATGCGCTTCCTTGCTCGGCATCGAAAATAGATCCATTCCGTTCAGGAACACCTTTCCGGAACTCGGCTGATCCAATCCGCTCAACATATATAACAAAGTGGATTTTCCGGAACCGGATCTTCCCGTCAATGCGACGAACTCTCCCCGCTGCAGACGAAACTCCGCGTCCTGCACCGCGTATGTAGGCGGTTCTCCGAAACGTTTGGATAAGGAAGTGCACGCGATCGCGGCCTCTTCCTTCTTTTCACTCGTATAGGATCGCCCCGGATTCATGCGCTACCCCGTATGATTTCGACGGGAGAAAGTTTCGACGCGGACTTCGCGGGAATATAAGCCGCGATTCCGCTCGTGATCACGGATAAGCTGAAAGCCTTAACGTAGATCGTATAATCCCAGGAAATCTTCATCACGTTGATCATCACTTGTCCCTTGGTCGTTTTACCGCCGATCGGATAACCGTCCAAAGCGTAACACGCGATCGCCCCCACGATCAAACCGCAAGCTGCTCCGAGCAAACCCAACAAGAGCCCTTGTATGATAAAGAGTCGGATCGTATCTCCTTCGTCAAAACCGACGGACCGAAGAATCGCGATTTCCCTTTTTTTATGATTCACAACCATATTCAAAACATTGTATATTCCGAAAGCGACGACTAGTATGATCGTGAACGTAGTCGTATTTCTTACGATATTCTGCGTTTTGAACACGGACAACACGCTTTCATACGTTTGATCCCAGCTTTGAACCTTGTCCTTGGTGAAAAAAGACCACTCCGTGGCGACATCGGCCGCTTTCGAAACGTCTATCAATCGAACGGCGATTTCCGATATGACTCCGTTCGACTGCGTGATTCGTTGAACCGTCCTCAGAGACGCGTAGACGGTCGTATCGTCGATCATTCGATTCCCGACTCGAAAGACTCCGCCGACTTTGACGTTGGATAATTTACCGTTCGTGGTAACCACTTGAAGAGTATCGCCGGTTTCGGCGCCGAGTTTTTCCAACAATCCGGAACCGGCGAAAATCATATCACCTCCCCGATCGAGATCGCGAAGATTCCCCTTTTCCACGTATTTACCGATCGTCGTCACTTTGGTTTGACGGGCGGGATCGATCCCTTGCAGTTTTCCGGGCAAGGTCTGCTTTCCGAATTTGAAGATCAGTTGTCTATTGAGCTGCGGGGCATACGCTTCCACGCGTTCGTCCTGATCCAATTTCAAAAACCAACCTTTAACGTTTGTTAGCTGAGTAGAATCCGTTTTTCCCGAAGGAGGATTGATCCATCGTACGGTCGAGTCGGGAGAGAAAATTCCTTCGAAACTTTCCTTCTTTAAAACTTCGTCTCTGGGAGAGATGCGGATCTGCGCGTCGTTGTTCACGAGTTGATCCGTGATATATTCCTGAAAGCCCAACATCATCCCGGAAAAAACGACATATCCGGCGGTCCCCAAGAGAATCCCCAAAAAAGTCAGAAAAGTCTGCTGCGGCCTCTTTAACAACTGCCGAATCGCGAGAAAAAACATAAGGGTCTACTTTTCTCCGTTTAAAAAGACCGTATCGGTTGGCAGCACGGAATCTTCCAAGACCTCGCACCATTCTCCGTCGACGGCGCCGACGTTCGCTTGTATCCAGAACGTTTTCCCGTTTCGTCTAACGCGGATTCTGCCTTTTTCGACGGCTCGAATCGGGATCAACACCGCGTTTTCTTTACGTGCCACTTCCAGAGCGACGTCCGCAGTCATCTCCGGTAAAATTCCTTCGGGCATCGAGTCCACGTCTACACGGACAAAAAATTGACCGTCGGAAGGATAAACCCGGCTGACCTTCCCGAGCATCTTATTGCCGCGCAAATTCTCGAAGCTTAGTTCCGCCTTTTGTCCGGTGCGAATCCGCAACATAGAATCCTGGTCCAGGGAAAGAAGGACGTATGTTTTGTTCAAATCCATCATCGTAAGAACGGGCGTTCCCGGCATGACGATTTCGCCTTCCTGAAATAAGAGAGAAGTGACCGTTCCTGAAAACGGTGCTGTAAAGGAAACCCCGGAATCCGTTATGAGAATCATTTGACCCGCCTTTACTACCTGGCCCTCCTCCACATACAGCTTGCGAACCGAGGAGGTCACGCCCATTTTGAGATGGTAGACCCGTTCCGACTTTACCGTTCCCAGCGAATACACCAGTTCTACGATCGGTCCGACCTTGGGAGTAAACTCGGATCGTTTGTTCTTTAGGATTATATAAAATACGGATATTATAATGATCGAAGAAACTCCCAAGAGCGCGACGCGTCCCCAGCGAGATCCGATTACGATTTTAAAATAAGCTCGAATTAGATTCATTTAACGTACGTTTCCGGCGATTCAATCCAGCAATCGCGCGAGATGTTCTTTGTCTTGTACTATGATCTTCTTCTTATCGATCTCGATCCAACCCCTGCATTTTAAATCGGAAAGGGTCCGAACGAGGGTTTCCGTTTTCACTCCGATGATCGAAGCCATAACCTCCCGCGTAAAGGGAAGTTCAATTTCCTGTCCCTGTTCGTTCATGCTCTCTAAAAGATATTCGGCTACCTGCGCGTGCACTTG
This sequence comes from Leptospira yasudae, assembly GCF_003545925.1. NCBI lineage: Bacteria > Pseudomonadati > Spirochaetota > Leptospiria > Leptospirales > Leptospiraceae > Leptospira > Leptospira yasudae. The sequence goes on from NZ_QHCU01000006.1 coordinate 232,448, forward strand.
GCGGGTTCCCATAGAATAGATCTTATTTTCGGCTTCTCTGCTTTCATTCGCGATTCGATCGAAAACCAAGTCCCGAAATCCGGAATCCGCCTGCAGAAGAAGCCTGAATTCCGATTCGGATATGAATTGCACCTCCGTATCCTCGAGCGCGGTCGCATTGTGAAGATACTTTCCTCCTCCGATCGAATCCCTCAATCCGACCCAGCTTCCTACACAATGGATTTTAAATGTCTGCTGTTTATCCTGGTTTTTGGAAGCACGATAAGCGCGAACCGCTCCTTTCAGAATGATATAGAATCCTTTGGAAGTTTCGCCTTCTCGAAATAAAACCTCTCCTTTCACGAAAGTCTTGATCTTCTTATCTTGATTGAAGCTTGAAGGATTCACCAATCGCAAGGTACCTTTTTCAGAGGTTACGTCGTTTTCTGGGATCGGTGTGAAGGTTTTTTTGAGTGCGTTCATGCTTATCTACCTCTTTCGGAGTGATTCATTCATACTCCGATTCGATCGATCCGTCAACGGGCGACGGGGTATGAGGCGGATTTGGACGGTTTTCGGCGGATTTAGAGGAGAAAAATCGGATGATAATTATCATTCCCTATAAAATCGATTCGGATTTGCGAAATTCGATTTTCGGCATTCAATTCTTGTAACAAACAACAAGGAGTCGGCTATGCAAATCAACGAAGGAACAATCGACCGCATCATTCGAATCGTTTTGGGAATCGCTCTCATCGGTTTCGGATATGCGACTCAGGGAGTGATCGGAACAGTCATGTTGGTGGCGGGGTTCGTTCCGTTAGGAACCGGTATTTTGGGATGGTGTCCGTTATACTCCGTATTCGGATTCAGCACTTGCCCCATGAAGAAGTGAAACAAAGATCGCCGGGTTTTCAGAAACCCGGCTCGGGTTCTTTATTCGGCGAACTCCAGCTTTCTCCGTTCCGGGTGAGAGAACCATTTTAAAACCGTATCCGACACCAATCTCCATTTTTGAGGATCTTCAAAATGACTCGGAGAACCGGGTATCAAATACAATTTTTTCAACGGAGTTTCGATACGATTCAGAAAAATCTGATTGGATTTGATCGTTTTAAAATCGAGGGCTCCGATGATGTTCAGGATCGAAACGTCGCTAAACACGACGTTCAAAGGCAGCAATCCGTCTCCGATTAAAGTCAGACTTTCGATTTTTCCCTTCAATGTGGAAGCGGCACGAAAGATTCTTTCGGCGATATTGGAAAAACCGAGATACGCAAACTTCAGTCCTTTGGTTTCGGAAAGCGCTTCTAACTTTTTCGTCACTTCCACCAATCGGTCCGCGAGCAGGGACTCGTCGAAAAGATTTGCGGAGATTTTTTTCTCGTCTTCGGTCAAAAGCCCGGACAGAAAAAAAGTACCGATCCCGTTCGCGTACAAAGTCCGGCAAAGAGCGTCGAAGCGTTCCTGATGTTTTCCGTCCTTCTCTCCCAATACCGTAATCACGAGCAATTTGGAATGAAGAGGAAGACGCAGTTCACCCTTCAAGCCGATTCGATTCACTCGAATGGCGATGGTTTTGCTATGATCTTTTCTTTCCCTCATCATAAATCGTTTGAACGCTTTTTCCGAATTCGAAACGCCCGCTCTTACAACAAAGCGCGTCTCGGCGCGCGGAGTTTCCGCACGGATGAAGAATCGTAATCGATTCGGAACGGGAGGTCAATCACTCCCGGGGGATGTTGCGAATGGGAGAGGTTTTCGGTGAAATGAGAGGGTAAAAAAGAAGGAGAAGTTTTTGCGGAGATCTCACCGATTGTACGTTAGGCGAAACTGCGGGAAACTTGGCACTTAAGTTACAGAAGTTCCTTGATCTTCGCGATGTATTTGCGGCCGACAGGGAGTTGTGTTTCCTCTTCGTCCTTTAAATACACGGAATAATTTCCCATATTGTCGCTTTGAAGGTGAGACAGTTTTTCCAGATTGATGATGTATTGTTTATAGATTCTTAAAAAGCGAGTCGGCGGAAGTTTGGTTTCCAGACTTTTTAAGGATTTATACGTGACGTATTCTCTCGCGTCCGTATGAACGAGACTGAAGTTGTCGCGAGAAGAGATGTAATTGATTTCTTTGTACGGAATGAGAAAGTGATTCTCCTTTTCGAGTATGAAAAGTCCGTGTTCGTTGAATACGTTTTTGGAAGCGGGTTCCACCTTTTGATCGAGAAACTGAACGGCGCGATCAACGGCTTTGTAAAAGCGGTCCTTCGAGAAAGGTTTTAGCAGATAATCGATCGCTCCCAACTCGAACGCTTCGATCGCCTTGTCCTTCAACGCAGTGATGAAGATGATATACGGAGGAACTTCCAGCCGTTCCAAAATTTCCAAACCGGAAAGCAAGGGAAGATTGATGTCGAAGAAGGCGAGATCGATCGGTTCGGCTAAAAGAAATTCGAGAGCTTCCTCTCCGTCCTTTGCTACTTTGCAAAGTTTGAGTTCGGGACGAGACAAACAAAAGTTAACGAGAAGTTCCCGAGTGGGAGCCTCGTCTTCCACGATCATCGTTTTCCATTCTCTTCCCGTAGTCATTTTCCGATTGAATCCGAAAGTTTTTCGTTGTTCGGTTTATCAAAAGTTACGGTCACCACCGTGCCGCCTTCGGGGTGATTCTCGATTTTCACTTCGGATTCGTAAAGATAAAATTTAAGTCGATCCGAGATGTTCGTAAGAGTTCTGGAATGGATCATATCCGATTTGAGTCCGACCCCGTCGTCTCGAATTAAGATATGGGTTTTTGTTCCTTCGATAAACGCGTGAACGGAAATCGTCCCTTTTCCTTTTTTGTTTCGCAGTCCGTGAAGATAGGAATTCTCGACGATCGGCTGCAAGGTCAAAGGCGGAAGCTGGCACTTGCTGAAGTTTCCGATCTTCTCCACCTTTACGTCGATAAAATCGGAAAAGCGCAATTTGAGCAGCTGGAGATAATTCTCCATAAACTCCCATTCCACGTCGAACGGAACGAGTTGTTTGACCGCTTGATCGGTAAGAAACCGATAATTATCCGCAAGCATAAGAATCGCAGAATCCGCGAGTTCGGGATTGGTCTGCAGATACGAATGAATGATGCTGAGCGTATTGAATAGGAAGTGCGGACTCATTCTATCCTGAAGCGTCTTCAGATTGTTTTCTGCGTGTCTCGCCTTCTCTTCCGTTTCCTTTCGTTCGGTGATGTCGTTTCGGATCGCGAGATACTGATACGGTTTTCCGGTTTCGTCCAAGATCGGAGAGATCGTCGTATCCACCCAATAGAATCTTCCGTCCTTAGCCTTGTTCTTGATTTCTCCCTTCCAGATCTTTCCTTTGGAAATCGTCTTCCAAAGATCCTTGAAGAATTCCTTCGAATGATAACCGGAGTTGATGATGCGATGATTTTGTCCGAGAAGTTCGTCCCGCGAATAACCGCTGATATTGCAGAAGTTTTGATTCACGTAGATGATCGTTCCCGCCCGATCGGTGAACGCAACGATGGAAACCGCGTTCAACGCGGTTTGAAAATCGGACAATTCTTTTAAAGAACCCTTTAACTCGCGTTCGATCTCTTTTGTGTGAGTGATGTCCACGCCGACGAACCATTTTTCCCAACCGGGTAAAGGAAACTCGGAGGAAAGATTGGATAAGAAGATCGTCTTCGTTTTTCCGTCCTTGGCGATGAGTTCGAGTTCCCAGTTCTTAAAGTCGGAATCGAAAATTTTCGAATCCATCTTCATCAAAGATCCGGAATTGGATTCCGGTAAAAGTTTTTCCTGAAGGAATTCCTCTTTTCCAAGAACTTCTTTTTCGGAATAACCCATCACCCGTTCGCATTCGTGATTCCAAGATACGAGACGAAATCCGCTGTCCACCGCCATAAAGAGAATCGGCATGTTCTCGAGAACCTTCCGCATTCTTCCTTCGCTTTCCTGCAGGGATCTGCGAAGACGTTTTTCCGAAATCAGACCGCCCCAATGACGCGTAACGCAGCTCAATTCGGCCGCGAAATCTTCCTTCAGTTCGGAACCGGTTTCCAAAAATAGAAGAAAGGTTCCGATGATTTCACCGCCGTCGATGATCGGAATATTCAAAATCGATCCGATACGGGCCGCAAGCGGAGAAGGAACCGAAAACGTATGCGAGAATGAAACGTTCCACTCGATCGTAGCGTTGTTTTGATTGCGAAAGAATCGATCGTAAACAAGGCCGTTCGGCGCTATTTTTAAGGAAGTATCGTTGTTCTTTTCCTGCGGAGAATGCGAAGAAGAAACCGATCGATCCGGAAGAAAAACGGCTTCGAGCAAAAAGGAATTCGCATATTCGTCGAAAAGCCAGGCTTGGCCGTACAGACAATTAGCAACCTGGGACAATCGTTCTAAAATTTTCGATAACGCCTCTTCCAAGTCCACGGCCTTGCCGTATAAACCGGACAACATTTCCAGGCAATCGACGACATTTCGTAACCGATTCAGTTCTTTTTGTGTTTCTTCCATTCCGAAAATCCTGTAAATTTGCAGGTCTCGCCTTATTCCGGCTGTTCACCCAAGCCAATCTTGACCGAACAAAACAAGGATGATAAAAATTCGTTTCAAACAAAAGGAGAATTTTATGAACAGTCTCGCAAAAACTCACGACCACTTTTTGAGTCTGAATAACTTGGACCACTTCTTCCACAACTGGAACGAGTTCCTGCAAAAGGATTGGGTGCGTCATATACCTGCGGTAAACGTAGTCAAAACGAAAGAAGGGTACGAATTGGAATGTGCCGCTCCCGGTTTGGATAAGAAGGATTTCAAGATCGATCTCGAAGGGGATTTGCTGACGATCAGTGCAACGAAAAAAACGGAATCCAAAGAGGAAGACAAACACTACAGCAAACGGGAATACAATTATTCATCCTTTAGCCGTTCGTTCAACCTCCCCGATACCGTAGACCGGGAAAAAATCGCCGCGAAATACGAAAATGGAATCCTAAAACTCACGCTTCCGCAAAGCGCGGACGGGAAGAAAGCGGAACAAAAGATCAACGTTCAGTAAGGAAAGAATTCCATACGAAGTTCCGCCGAATCGATGAACGGTCGGTTCGGGCGATTTTTTTACTGAGGTTGATCCAAATTCTTTTTTGCGTTTAAAAGTTCGTTCTTGCTTTCACGCAGAGAATGAAGCCGTTCTTCGATCACTTTCAGGGAAGAAGCCGGATAATTTCTTCCCGCGTCCTTAAAGAACTGCACGCTGTATTCCAGAATCTCGGTCATATCGTCCGAACGTTTGATCTTAGAATCCAGATAAAACGTCATTTCCGGCTTCGCGACTTCTCTTCCTTCGAGAAGGGCCGCGCGCACTTCATCCATTCTTTCTTCGTCCTTCTTTTTCTTCTCTTCTTGTTCCTTGGTCAACTCCCTCGGAATGAGGCTGTTATTCGGGAAGCGGTCGGCCAAAGGTTTTACTTTTTGAATGACTTCCTTCCGGATTCGTTCCTTTTCCTCGGGAGAAAGATTGGAATAACCGCCCGCCGCTTCCGCGGAGGACGCATCTCCGGTCGAAGCGACGTTTGTATCCGACTCGCTCGCATTGGAGAAGTCCAAAAAATTTCCGGATTCAAAGAGAGAACCTTCTTCCCGACTGACCGTGTCTCGGCTGAGACCGCCCGCCAAACGCTCGTTACCCGATCGGGAACTTCCGCCGCCGAACGGACCTTCTCCGTCGAAAAAAGCGAAATACGCGGAAATACATAAAAGAATTAAAATACTAGAATATGCGATTTTTTTGTTCATCACGATTCCTGTTTCTGCAAAGGAAGGAAGATGCGGAAATTACTCCCGCCGTTGACGCGGGATTCCAAGGTGATTTCCCCATCCATCTTATGAAGAATGCTTCTGGAAATCGGAAGTCCCAGTCCGGTTCCGCCGATCCGTTTGTTTCGATCGTTCGGGATTCTAAAAAAACGTTCGAACACCTTTTCGACGTATTGTCGATCGATCCCAACTCCCGTATCCTTGATGTTGATTTCGAGTTTGCCGGTTCCCGATTCGATCATTCGGATTTCGATCTTTCCCCGTTCTGTATATTTGATCGCGTTGACGAAAAGATTCGTGATCACCTGCGAGAATTCGAAACGGATTCCGCGCACTTTCAACTTCTTGATCAAACTGAGTTCGACTCCGAGCCCTTTTTCCTTTGCCGATGGCCCGTTCGAATATACGACTTCCTCGATGACGAGAGCGGGATCGAAGTTCTCGATCAAACCGGAGTTGTCTTCCGTCCGAACTTCTTCGAACTTCAACAGGTTTTCGATGAGATGATTCAGACGTTTGATGTTCTTTTCGATCACGTCCAACATTCCGACTTGTTCTTTGGAAATGGAAGAATTCAATTCCGCGCGGAGAAGTTCGAAATAACCTTGGATGTTCGTCATCGGAGAACGAAGTTCGTGACTGATATTGGAAATGAATTCGTGCTTCGCTTGTTCGGTTTCCTTCTTTTCCGAATCGTAAAGGATATGAACCTGATAGATTTTGCGCGCGCGTTCGAACAACGCGGTGATGCTCAAGGAAACTCCCATCTCCGATTTGTCCCGAAGTCTCATCTTCGCTTGATCGACGCGCAACATCGTTTCGGCGGACTTCGTCGGAGAGGACCAATCGCCCATTTCGTTCAAACCGGGGAACAGATCTTCGAGCCTGAGATTGGTGATGTTGTCCTTACTGTAGCCGGTCAAACTTCTAAAATTATAATTCCCCGCAATCAACGCTCCCGAAACGGAATCCAGAAGAATGACGGGGATCGGTGAAAACTCGAAAAGATAATTGAATCGATCGTCCGAGAATTGAAGCTCGATGCTTCTTTTGTCCATCTCCAGACCCTGCATCATAAGAACATTATCGATTGCTGATGTACGGATTTCCTGACTTCGAATCTCCTGAAAGAGAAAGTCGAGAATCGAATTGACTCCGGAACGGATCGCGGACGCGGTTCCTTTCAAAGGAAGAATCGGAAGACGGACTCCTTTCTTGGAATTGTAGATGTTCAACACGAGATTCTGAAGATCGGAAACCAAATCCCCGAGTTCGCGTCGATCGCCCGCTTGTTGTAAAAGTTTGTTCGACTCGTCCTTACGGCTGAACTGTTCTTCCATCAGCGCCGTCTTTTTCGTTTTAAACGCGGATGGGTACGAAGGGAACGGTTCCTGCGCGGCAAAGTCGAGAGCTTCCAAAAGAACCGGAGGAGGATCGGCGAGATGTCCCATCGATCTCCAGTAGATTCTTCCAAGATATTCCAACTCTTCCGACGCCGCGACCGGAGAAAGAATTTCCTTTAAGTCTTGGGACGGTTGTTTGTAAAAGTAATGCAGTTGTTCGGCTTCGATCTTGAACTCGGGAATACTTTCCTGAATCACGTGTTCGGTGGAAACGCTCGTGTTCTCGATCAAGGATTGGATCGCTCGGGTCAAAGCGGTTTGCACTTTTTGAATGCGATCGGGATACGTTCTCGCAAATCTTCCGTTAAACGCGAGCATGTTGACCGGCAATCGATACGGAGGAAGATCCCTTCCGTCCGAAATGCGGTACCCGTTGTTTAAAAAATGGGATTCCTGAACGGAACCCACGAGGCCGAGCGTTCCCGTTTGTGCAAATTCGTTCTCCAAAAGATACGATCGGGAATACACGAAGGAAGCGGAGATTTTTTTACGAAGACGACTCGAACTTAGAAATTCCTGAGCGAGCAATTTATCGAGAGAAGTGCTTTGCAGAACCGGAATCAGATACGGAGTTCCTTCCAAGATGGAATCCGCGGTCGAATTGTATCTCGAATAAAAGGAATGGATCATTCTCGAGAGAATCATTCCTCGATAAATCGATTTGTTCGGGGCCGCCTTTTTGAAATGAAGATCGAGCCAAGTCGTAAACGGAATTTCTCCGGCTTCTACCTTTCCCGAACTTAAAAAAGCGAGAACCGCGTCGTAGTTTTCGAGTACGCGGACCTGAACCGAAACTCCCTCTTTTTCAAAAAAGCCCCGTGACTTCGCGTATACGATCGGGAACGCCGTGATTCTGGATGTGATTGCAATTTCGATCACAAAAGGCAGTATTTCGCACGCGGCAGATTTATCAAGAATCCCTTGAAATTTCCTCAAAAAGACAAAAAAAGATCATTCTTTCGGGAGAATTCTCCGAGAGACATAATATGAGGATCGAAGAACTTCCCACAGTCCAAACGATTTTGAATCGAATTCGAGAAATCGAAAGTCTTCCGAATCAATTCGTCCGGGAAACGCCGACGCCCGAGCGAATTCCCGCCTCGCAGCAGAACTTTGATTCCATTCTGAAGGCGGCTCAGGAAAAAACCGCGGAACCGAACCTGCAAACCGAACCTTGGAGAAGAGATTCCCGAGGCGATTTAAAAGGCGTAGAACCTACTCTCGCGGAAATCATTCGCAAAGAATCGGAAAAGAATCACCTCGATCCTTCTTTGGTTCAAAGCGTGATCAAAGCCGAATCCGGATTTAAGGCGAATGCGGTTTCTCCCAAAGGAGCGATCGGTTTGATGCAGCTCATGCCTTCCACCGCGAACCTTCTCGGAGTGGAAGATCCTTCCGACCCGGCGGAGAATGTCGCGGGCGGTACGAAATTCTTAAGCGATCTTTTGAGCAAATACAAGAATCTGGATCACGCGCTCGCGGCCTACAACGCGGGACCGGGAGCCGTGGATAAGTACGGAGGAATTCCTCCGTATAAGGAAACGCAGAAATACGTGGAGAAGGTTAAAAAGTATTACAAAGATTTTTCCGAATAGTTCGTTTATGATCGGAACTTTTTCGAAATTTCGGAAATCGTATGAGTTCCCACATTTTTAGTCTCATTCCACAAATTCCGAGCTTTCACACGGGAACTTCACAGCCAAACTCCGTGTGAGTTCCCACAAATCAGTAATACTTTTGAATCTCGGTTTCCAGACAACCGGTAAGAGATTTGCAGGTCGCGGTCGAAATTCCGTTTAAACAAACCTGCATCTTATCGAAGTGCTTTCTGCATCCGCGCAGACAGGAATTTTCGATCTTCCCCATCTGCTCTTGAACGACCGCTCCCGGAAACAACTCCGTCACACAACCGGTCAACTTCGTACAATACGTGAGACAAATATCCTTCGATTCGGAAGAATAGAATTCCTCTTTGGAAACCATTCTTCCGTATTTCAACAAAACGACCGAGAGCATAAGAACTAACAGCGCGTAGACGGGAGCGTATCGAACGATATGTCGAAGAGTCGCATTCATCTTCGGGCCTCGGTCGACGCTTCCGCGGACCGGAGAAAGGAAGAATCGTGACTGTAAAAACGGATCTTATCGTAGAGATCCTGGTGTATGAGAACTTCCTTAAGTCCTAAATCGCGTTTCCAGATCGACCATGTTTGCGCAAGCGCGTATCCTTTCGGCAAAGAAGTTTCCGCCCGATACAATACGACGTCCCTCTTTCCGTCCATACAATTCATCTGCGCTCCGGGAAGCGAATGTTCCACCGAGGTTCCGGGTAACGCGTTTTTGAACGTAAGAGAAACCCAGGGGTTTTCCGATACGACGCAGAGATTCTTGCTTTCCTGAATTCTTCCCGTTAACGGTACATCGGGAAGATTCACCGAAGGAATCAACAGAAGCTGCAAATAAAACATGAACCCGGTTCCGAGCAGAAGCGTAAGAGAAGTCTTATAAAGAATCGTCTTTTTATCGGGAATCATCCAGAACGCTCCCACGATATTCGCGAAGCCTACCCAAAGCAGATCGACCCAAGCCTCTTGTCCCGAACGAAAATCCAATAGAATCTTTCCGAGTCCGAGAACGATCGAAACGAAAATCAAAAATCGGAAGTTGCGCGAAAGAGGACCGGACAAGGAAACTTCCTGATCCTTTCTCGAAAAATACAAACCCACTCCGATGAACGCAAGAGGTATGAGCGGCAGAATATAATAATAATCCTTTCGATTGGGAAGTTCGTGTATGATCGAAATCGCAACAGTCGAAAAAATAAGGACCCTGCCTATCATTCCTCCGAAGCTCTTCGAAGTCTTTAGGATCGTCTTCGACATCGTTTCCAAAAGAAACGGCGTAAAAGGAAGACAGTACAGGATCCACCCCAAAAGGATAATGAACTCATTCTGATTGGTAGTAGCAGATGAGAATTTACCAAGGTTCTCAGTGAAAAAGAATACTTTTAAGAACGCGCTTCCCGCAGGCGAAAGAGAAGTAAGAATTCCTCCCCAAGCGGCGAGAACTCCGAGTGCGAGCGCGTGAAACAGAACCTGATCCAGAATCATTCGGACCAAACGTTTTTTGCCGGACCATTCTCCGTTTGCCTGAAATTGAAAGGCGTGTAGGAAGGCCCAACCTGCGAGCAAGGTTCCCGAATACACTTGGAACAAGGGTCCCTTGACAAGGCAAGCGAAGCCCGATACGAGCGCCGCCGCGACGAGAAAGGAACGGTTCCGTTTTTTAAAATAAACTAACAGTAGATAGGTGGAAGCCGCCAGTAGAAACGTCATCAACGCTTCCATCATCACCAATCTCGAAAACTTAAAAACTCCGAGAGTCAGAAGATAACTCGAAGCGATGATCGCCGAATAGATCGGTCCCGCTTTGAACAATCGTAGCGCGAAGTAGATCAGAATTCCGGTTCCCGCAAAAAGAAGCAAAGAAGGAAGTCTTTCGGAGGTTAAACTCATTCCGAATATCAAATCGGAAGCGATCCCCGTCCAAAAAAGAACGGGAGGTTTGTATAGATTCATAAAACCTTCGAACCTCGGAAAAAGAATCTCTCCGGTTTGAATGCTTTCCCGAATCGTCGCGATGTGCATTTCCTCGTCGCCTTGAGGTAATACGGCTCTCGACCCTAGGTTGGGGAAAAGGAAAAGCACCGAAATGACGAAAAGAACGGCCGCCATAAGCAGATCTCTCCGACTGGAGGAAATTTTTCGAAGGGAATCTTTCTGCGAAACATCCGGAACGAGGGAATACTCTATTTTTTTAGAAGAATTGCCTGACATTTTGCACCTTCTTTATATGTAATTACTTACTTACTTATTGCAACTTTTTCGTCTAATCTAAAAAATGACAATCAGGAATAAAATTCAGAACGGAAAAAAGTATCGGTCAGGTCTTATTGAAAAAAATAGGTTTAAGGTCGGTTAAAGGAGTACAAGATTCTCCGAATCTCCACGTTATCGCATGCTTTGCATTTCCGCTTTTTGAAGGAAGCGGGACTCTACTGAAATAGTGAGTGACACTGGGCCAGTCTTAACTTTTATAGGGATCAAAATGAAGTCGGTTAAATCAAAGGCAAACAACTCAGAAGCTCAACAAATGAAGGATGAGGCTGCCTGTGAGACGATGATTCGCAAAAGAGATCGTTCCGCCACGGAAACAGCGATTCTTTTGGCTGCGATTCAGGTGTTTGCTAAGAAAGGTTACGACGCTGCTAATACGAAAGATATAGCGAAGCTTGCTAATGCGAACGAAGCTCTGATCTTCCGATACTTCGGAAACAAAAAAGGTCTCCTTGAAGCCATCCTCACCCGATCCGAAGACATCAAACAAGAAGAAGCCCCTCCCCGCGCGAACAAAACTACGGAAAGTTATCAGGACTTGGAAGCGAGTCTTCAATATTCCATGTCCGGCAAATGCAGGGACTTTCGAGACGCGGAAGACTTTATGAAAGTCGCGGTGAGCCAGATCATCCTGGACCCGGAAGTCAGTCAGATCATTCAAAAGAAAATTTATACGAGAGCCCTTCCCGAGTTTATGGCCGAGTTGGAAAAATTCAAGAAGGCCGGGAAAATCGATCCGAAAGCGGATCTCAAATCCATCGCGTATGCGATCTCTTCCCTTACCTTTGCCTTAGGCTTTATGGGCCAATGCGTTTATAAAATTCCTCCCGCTGAAATCCAAGCCACCATCAAAGAAGTCGCAAGAATCTTCCGTAAAGGTTTAGAACCGGAAACGGAAAAGAAAAAATCCAAATAAGAAGAACGAACGACGTAATCTGTCGGAGTTCCGACAAACATCTTGGAGCGATTTTCCGCTCGCAAATATAAGATTTTTCTGATATAGGGGAATTGTCCGATTTTTTCCCCGCCAGCCCACCTCCACCACCCAATCAGGGAGGGGCCTTGAAACGTTTACAGTAGGAGTTCCCACAAACAAAAAAGGTCTTCCTAACGAAACCTCGACGATCGAAGTTCGAAAGGAAGACCTTACAAAGTCAAAAAACGATTTCTAAATTCTTAAAAATCAGCCCTTCTTTCTTTGCTCTTCGCTGATCAGATTCAGAGCGCTTCCCGCTTTGAACCAAGCGATCTGCTGCGCGTTGAACGTATGATTCACTTTAATCTCTTGCGAAGAACCGTCTTTGTGGCGCAACACGAGAGTCAGAGGAACTCCTTCCTGAAACGAAGTCAGACCGAGAATGTCGATTTCATCCTCTTCCTGAATCTTATCGTAATCGGCTTTGTCCGCAAACGTAAGCGCGAGCATTCCCTGTTTTTTCAGGTTGGTTTCGTGAATTCTCGCGAAAGACTTCACGAGAACCGCTCTCGCACCGAGATGTCTCGGTTCCATAGCGGCGTGTTCTCTCGAAGAACCTTCTCCGTAGTTTTCGTCGCCGACGATCAAGGAACCTATTCCCTTCGCTTTGTACGCTCTTGCGGTTTGAGGAACCGGTTCGTAAGCTCCGGAAAGTTGATTCTTCACTTCGTTGGTCTTATCGTTGAACGCATTGACCGCGCCGATCAAAAGGTTGTTGGAGATATTATCCAAGTGTCCTCTGTATTTCAACCAAGGACCAGCCATGGAGATATGATCCGTAGTACACTTTCCTTTTGCTTTGATCAAAAGTTTGAGGCCTTTGAGATCGTTTCCTTCCCAAGGAGTAAACGGAGAAAGAAGTTGGAGGCGATCCGACTTTGGATCGACAGCGACGTTCACTTTGGAACCGTCCGCTGCGGGAGCGATAAAGCCCGCGTCTTTTACGTCGAAACCGTTCGGAGGAAAATCCAAACCGGTAGGAGGATCGAGTTTCACTTCTTTTCCGTCCTTGGTTTTGAGTGCGTCCGTAAGAGGATTGAAGTCCAATTTTCCGGCGATCGCGAACGCGGTCACGATTTCGGGTGACGCGACGAATGCGTGCGTTCCCGCAAGACCGTCGTTCCGTTTCGCAAAGTTTCTGTTAAACGAAGTGATGATGGAATTCTTTCTTTCCGGATCTTTCGTCTGACGGCTCCACTGACCGATACAAGGACCGCATGCGTTTGCAAGAACCACGCCGCCTATATCGGAGAAAGTTTTGATGAGCCCGTCTCTTTCGATCGTATAACGGATCATTTCGGAACCAGGAGTCACGGTGTATTCCGCTTTGACTTCGAGATTTTTTTCCGCGGCTTGTTTCGCAACGGACGCGGCGCGCGTAATGTCTTCGTAAGAAGAGTTCGTGCAGGAACCGATCAAACCGACTTCCAAGTTGGTAGGCCAGTTGTTTTTTTGAACCGCTTCTTTGAACTTGGAAAGAGGAGTCGCGAGGTCCGGAGTAAACGGCCCGTTGATATAAGGCTCGAGTTCCGACAAGTTGATCTCGATGACTTGATCGAAGTATTTTGCAGGATCGGCGTAGACTTCCTTATCTCCGTTTAAGTGTTCCGCGATTTTGTCCGCGAGTTCCGCGACGTCTTTGCGGTTCGTCTTTAAGAGATATTCCTTCATGTTCTGATCGTAACCGAACACCGAAGTGGTTGCACCGATTTCAGCGCCCATGTTGCAGATCGTTCCTTTACCGGTGCAGGAAAGACTATCGGCGCCTTCGCCGAAGTATTCCACGATCGCACCGGTTCCGCCTTTTACGGTAAGAATTCCCGCTACTTTTAAGATGATGTCTTTTGCGGAAGCCCAGCCGGAAAGTTTACCGGTGAGTTTTACGCCGATGAGTTTTGGAAACTTCAATTCCCAAGCCATGCCAGCCATCACGTCCACGGCATCCGCTCCACCGACTCCGATCGCGATCATACCCAAGCCACCCGCGTTTACGGTGTGAGAATCGGTACCGATCATCATCCCGCCCGGAAATGCGTAGTTTTCAAGAACTACTTGATGAATGATTCCTGCGCCCGGTTTCCAAAAACCGATTCCGTATTTGTTCGAAACGGAAGAAAGAAAATCGTAGACTTCTTTGTTTACGCTGTTCGCGGTTTTTAAATCTTCCGCTGCACCGTCTTTTGCTTGGATCAGGTGGTCGCAGTGAACGGTAGAAGGAACCGCAACCTTGTCTCTTCCCGCAGACATGAATTGCAAAAGAGCCATCTGAGCCGTAGCATCCTGCATCGCGACTCTGTCCGGAGCGAAGTCAACGTAAGACTTTCCTTTTTCATAAGCGGTCTTCGGTTCGCCGTCCCAGAGGTGGGAATAAAGAATTTTTTCGGTAAGAGTAAGAGGTCTTCCAACAACGTTTCTCGCTTTTGTAACTAGATCCCCGATCTTAGCGTATCGGGCGCGAATCATTTCTATATCGAATGCCATTGTTTTCTCCGTAGGTTATGCACCTGCCCCAAGAATGCCCTGAAGTTCATCGAGGAGGACAAGAACCTTAGACAAGGCCGGCGTGCGTATTGGAGTCGGCAAACTTTCCGAGCCTCAGAAAGGTTGGTGGTTGGGACAAGTTATAAAATCATGCTGTTGTAAGCATTTTGTTTGTATAGGATTTTTCAAACGGGAGATTGAAAAATAACTTTTTCGGAATTCGTGGAAATCAAGAACGCTAACGCTTCCTGGAACTCAATCTCGTATCTCACTCCCTATGGGTCGTTCGATAGGTCGTTCGATAGGTCGCGTGAACTCAGCAGAACGCTCCCTATGGGTCTCGCGTTCTAACTCAGTTGCGGATTCTCAGCTCCACTCTGCGATTCATCTCCTTCCCTTCTTCCTTGGAGTTGTCTCCGATCGGAACGCTCGCACCTTTCGGAACGATTTCAAAACGATCCTGAGAAATTCCGTTCCCGACGAGATAATCCCGAACCATCTCCGCGCGAAGCTGGGAAACTTTTAGGTTCGCGGCTTCGGAACCTTCCAAAGAAGTATGTCCGATGATTTTTACGCGAAGGGAAGAATCCTCCCGCATCCAACGGGAAAGTTGGTTGAGATTCGGTCTCGATTCTTTGTGAACTTGAATGCTGTTCTTTTCAAAGCGGATCGTCTTCTCTTCGAGCTGGCGGAATTTTGGGTTGGAAGACAATTCTTCCGAGTTATTCTTACCGAACCAGGAGAAAGAAGATTTCGGTTCGACCTTCGGTTCGTTCGTTTTGGCGACGACCGGAGCTTTTGCGGTTTCCTTCTCTTCCGATTTCGGCGCGGAGGTTTCTTTCGACGAAGAAGTCGCCGAAGATTCTTTTTCCGTTACGACCTCGGACTTTCCTTTCGACTTCGCGTAATCCCGAGAACGATCCTTGTTTTCCCCGGAGAATAAGGTCCAAAAGAAATAGATCAATCCCACGAGAATCAAAAGTCCCGCTAAGAAAATCAGGATCGGAACGGTTTTGTCCTTTTTCAGATGCGGTTTTGCGGACGGGGTCGGAATGTAATTCGTATAATCTTTTGCGGGAGTTTCGTAAGCGCCGATTCCTTTGTCGTCGGACCAGCTGGACGGAAAATTCGCGTCCGGGGCTTCGTTCTCGTCGACCACGATGGAATCCGGGGAAGAGGTTCCTTTCTTTTTGGCTTCTTGAACTTTTTTAGCGGCCCATTTGCGGATTTCAGTGCGGAACCATTCGTCCGACTTCTCCGTAAATTTATAATTCTCGCGAATGTATTCGATCGTGTGTTTTTCGATGTCCGTATAACTGTTGTTATCTTTGACGGCCTTTAAGAGTTGTTTCGCGTCGTTAACCGAAATTCTACCGTCCCGTTTTCCGGAAGTGAATTCCTCGGCGAGTTTGATCAACTCCCGATCGTATTTTCTACCTTTGATGGTAACGTAGTAGTTCTCTTTTTTCGCCATGATCCCCGCCGCACCAAGGTTTAAGGAAGAATTCATTCCCTGCAACCAAAGTTTTTACTCTCTTTTATAAGATCGGTCGCTCGAGCCGATTTGTTGATCAGAACTTACCATAATATGGACTGATTTCCCGAAGCGATCCGCCGCCCAAAATGGTGAGAAGAAGTCGGTCCAAACCGATGGAAATTCCGCACGATTCGGGAATCCCTTCTTTGAGCGCGCGCTCCAAACCGGAGTCGATCGGGAAAACTTCCTTTCCGAGATTGTTCCGAAGAACCTGCTCCGAACGAAACCGGGAAATCTGTTCCACGGGATCGGTCAGTTCCTGAAACGCGTTTCCCAATTCCAGATTTCCGTAATAGAGTTCGAAACGTTTCCCGAAACCGGATTCGATTTTGGAGAGCGCGGCCAACTCCGGCGGATAATCGTATAAAAACGTAAAACCTTTCGGAAGATGCGCCTCCACTAGATTTAAGAATACAATAAAAAAGGAATCTTCGGTTGCTCTTTTTTCCGCGGGAATCTCGCTGAGTTTGTTAAGCGAAATCGTTCGGTCCAATTCTTCCTTGGAAATTCCGCAGTTCGCGAATTCACGGAAAGCCTCTGCGACGGAAATTCTGCGTACCGACTTCTTCTCAAAACCGAAAGGATGAAAGTCTCGATCCAAAACCTCGAGAAGTTCGACGCAAAAATCCATCAGTCCGTCGAGTCGCATTCCGGCGGTATAAAATTCGAGCATCAAAAATTCGGCGCTGTGATACGGACTTCCTTCTTCGCCCGAGCGGAAAGTGTGGGTGATCTCGTAGATTCTTTCCAAACCCTTGGAGAGAATCTCTTTCAAAGAATATTCGGGAGACGTAATGAGAAATCCCCTTTCTTTTCCGGAAGGAGATCGAACTTGAAACGGATCCAAATACGGTTCCATGGAAGGGACCGCCTTGAGACAAGGCGTGTCCATCTCCAGATAATTTCGTTCCTCGAAAAAGCGGCGCAGAACGGATAAGAACTTGGCGCGTTTGACGAGAATTTCCCGGCTCAATTCGTTCATCTTTGAATTCGTTTTCCTCTTGATTCCATTTTAAAAAGAGAGAGCATAGGATCTCGTTTGATTTTTTTCGCCGATCGAAAATTCTTCGGCGAACGGAACGCATGGACCCGATTCAAAGACACGAACATTTCGAAATCCGCAAGAACCGCCAATCCACGGAAGTGATTCCTCTCTTCGCTTCCTTTGACGATTCCTCTTTCGACGAATTGAAGTCCGTCCTCGCTCTCGTGTTCTATCAATCCAGTCTGCATGTAAAACTCGATCTGAGCGGCGTCAAAGTGCTGCCTCTTCCGGTCGCGATGAAGATTCTTTCTTTCGCGTTCGATCTTCGTTTGAAAAACAGAACCCTCGTCATCTCGGGTGCGAGCCCTTCCTTTAAAAAACTGATTCAATTCTATCGATTCGACAAGGCCGTCTTAGTCTTCTGACCTTCTTCTTTTTTCGTCCCGCTTCCAAGGTTGAAACACGAGTTTGATCCCCAAGTTTCCCAAAAGCAAAAGAAGCTTCGGAGAAATTTCCGTTTCCTTGAGAGAGTAATCCGAGAACTCCACCGAAACGTACATGCAAAGATGATGTTTCGTCGCGAACTCCTTCACCTTATGACGGGAAGGAAGCACCTTCTCCAGAATTTGAAGAATATGATCTTCGAGCGGAGCCTGTGCGTCCAACGTGGAATGGAGCTGCCAGTGACCGAAACCGAGAGGTTTTCCTTCTTTGTCCGTGGCAATTCTTGGAGTACTAAAATCGGGTTTGAGGTCTAACTCACGTGTGACGGATTCCGAGTTGAGTCCGTCTTCGTTGACGGAGAGGATCGCCCATGTGAGCGGGTTGGACAAAGGATGGCTCATGATATTTTACACACTTTCAAACTTTCCGTATATTTGATTATAATTTTACACAATCCACAGTTTTATCACCGTTCGGCGGAGAAACTCGAAGGCTCAAAATTATGAAACGACCTAGAATCTGGTAAAAATGTGGCGAATAAAAAAAATTCCTTTATTAACATTTCATCGGTTTTATCTGTTGCAGATAAGGTAATTTTATCCTCTAATCTCTACCGGGGGCTTGGTAATGAAAACAATTTTAGTCATCGAAGACGATCCGGATATCGGAAATTTAATCCGTAAATCCTTGGATTCGGCGCACTACTCAACAACTCTACAAACAAGCGGAGAAGAAGGACTCAAATTTTATAAAGCAAATCACCCTGACATGGTTATCCTAGATCTCTCCCTTCCGGACATAGACGGAATCGAAGTTTGTAGAACGGTCAGACGCAACGACGAAAACACTCCGATTTTCATCGTTACGGCAAGAAACGAAGAAATCGACAGAATTATGGGACTGGAGTTGGGCGCGGATGATTACATCACGAAGCCTTTTTCCGTTCGAGAACTCAAGACGAGAGTGGACGTATTCTTCCGCAGATGGGACAAAAAAGCCGGAATCAAACCGAACGTCGGCGCAAGCGGAGAAATCATCCGCGGTTCTTTGAAAATCGATCCGGTTCGCAGAAGAGTCACTTTGAAGGACAATATCGTAAACATCTCTCGGAAAGAATTCGACATTCTTCAGTTGATGGCGGCTTCTCCCGGAAAAGTTTTTTCCAGAGAAATGATCCTCGAAGCGGTTTGGGGAATGGAATGGGACGGCTTTGAAAGAATGATCGACTCCCACGTAAAAAGAATCCGTTCCAAACTGGAAAAAAATTCCGCTCAACCGGAATGGATCGAAACGATCTGGGGAATCGGTTACCGATTCACGGACAACTACGATAACATCGTAATCCCGGACTAAGATCCGGAAGATTTCGAAGCAACCCCCGCTTTGAAACGCAAAAGCCCGGCTTTAAACCCCGGGCTTTTTTATTTTCGAGCGATTCGACGGGCGTTGCCGCTTACGCGGTCGGGCTCTCCATTCCAATCGGAAACGCGCCATTTCAATTCTTTTGAATATAACAATCTTCTTGAACGCGAGCCGTTTCGAGTTCAGAAGAAGCCCGTCCAGAATTTTTAAACTCAATGTTTCTCACTATGGGTCGAAACAAAATGATCCCTAACGCAGGATTAAACCTTATAAACTTTCTCCGCCTCTTGCACAAAACGAAGATCGAGTTCCGTTACTGTGTTTTTGGAATGGGTGAAAATCTCCACCGCAACCTTCCGATACGTTAGGAAGAGATCGGGATGATGATCCATCCGTTCGGCGATGTTCGCAAGAGCGTTTACGAACTCGACTCCGCCCATGTATTTGTTAAACGAATACGTTTTGTAAAGGAAGGGGACGCTTTCCCGGAACCGCACTTCCCAACCCGAAGGAATTTTTTCTTTCAGGTCTTGCAGTTCGCGGTCGTTCATAAAGGATTAGAAAACCTTTTTGAGGGTTTGTTTGATCTTTTCCGCGTCGTCGACGGCTCCGTTGGAAAGCGATCCGGCTCTTGCCATGAGGTTGACCGCGCCGTCCATTCTCGCTTTGAGCTCTTCGATCTTTTGAAGTTGTTCGTTTAAGAACACGATCTTGGAATCCAATTCCATCTCTCTTCTTTCCAAAAGAAGTTTGAAGTTGTCGAGTTCCTGAATTTTCTTCCGAGTTTTTTTCGCCTCGGTATCCACGTCTTTTCTGTAATATTTCTCGAGTTCTTTCTCCGCCTGAAGATGACGGTCTCGTTCCGCCTTGAATTCTTTCTTCATTAACTTCAGAGCCTGGCGGTACGCCTTGTTGAAGATTCTTTGCTTTTGACGTCTTCTGAGACGAACCAGCTTACTGATCCAATTCATACGTTTATCCTAACACTGGGATGATTCTTAACCTGCAAAAAATTTTCACATCGAAACGAGGAATCGACTTTTTGATCGTAGGCGATCCGAAAAGGTTCCGGGCGTTTGCGTCTTTTCTCGAACGGATTTTTCCACTCTTTTACTTAGACTTCAAAATTCGAGAGAAAAACCTTCCTGCAAAAGAACGAAAGTGGTTGATTCTACAGACGGAAAACTTACAAAAAGAATCGGGAGGAATCATCCATGACATCCAAGGCGGAAGATTTCAATGAAGAAGTGGAGTCCTTAAAGGACAAAGCGAAACGCATCACCGGCAAAGCGCGCGAAGAATATCTCGAACACGTTTCCGATCTTAAGGAAAAGATCAAACAGATCTCGGGAGACACTTCCGAAAGAGCGAAACAAATTATTGACGAAACCGGAACTTATATCAAGGAAAATCCGCAGAAGGCGGCTTTGATCGGACTCGGAGTGGGACTCGGAATCGGACTTCTCGTCGGAATGCTGATTCGCAGAAAATAATACAAACCTCCGGGAACCGATGGCTAAAAAAAGAAAATCAGATTCCAAAACGGAATCGTACGACTCCGATTCTACGAAACGAGGAAACGATCTCAAATCGCATTTCCTCTCTTTGGTGGATTCCGTTCTGGAATACTTCCAAACCCTTCTCCTCTACGGAAAAAAATTCCTCATCAAGCGGTTTCAGGCGGGAATCCAAGCCTATATCTTTCTCAAGATCGGGCTTTTCTTTCTCGCATTCGGTTCCATCGGGTTGTTAGGCGGAGCGTTCGTTTTTATCCATAGAATCACGGGAGGCGATCTTCTCATCTCCAGCTTGGGCACGGGGGGAATCAGCTTTTTCCTTTCGATCGTCTTTTTGTGGTTAGCCGCCTCTTCTCTTCGGATCAAGGACCGGTCATGAAGGAATTTCCGGATCTCAATCCGTTTGAAGGAAGCGACCGTTTTCTCGGCAAAGATCCTTCCGAGATGAGTCTTGAAGAATTAAAACTCTATCTCCACATTCAAAAACTGAGAGTGCGTTTGGAATTCGAAAAATTCCAGTCTTCGATCAATTATACCGGTATGATCGTAGAAGCTCTGGATAAATTGGGCATGGGAGAATTCTTACAGTCCTTTCTCAAAGTTCCCGATCACGTATATTCTCCCGACGAAGAATAATTCGTTTTTTAAAACCCTCCGCATAAGAAGAAGTGTTGCTCCGAATTTTCGGGGCACTTGGATGTTGTCGGAGGTACGACGATTTTTCCGTAATAGCGCCGGGCCCCCACCCTAGTTCGGGTGGTGGTGGCGGGCTTTGTGGGAAATCTCCGGCAAATTCCCTCTACCAGAAAAATCTACTTTCAGCAACCAAAATCCTCGCGCCAGAAACGTGGGAGCTCCCACATTTCCGGCTCAATACTTTCCTTGACTCTTTGTTGATTGTTTGTTCGCAAGACGCATAACGCTTTCGAATTATAAAAACGAACAAAAAGGAATTCTATGAGCACCCCGATTTCTGCAGCAAAAAAACTCGTTCTCGAATATCCGTATCCGAAAGGTCTTTTGGAAAAGATTCCGGCGGAAGGAACTTATTACGACGGAACTTCTTCGGTGTATTTCGGCGACGATGAGACGGTTACGCCGAAGATTCTTGCCCAAGCATTGCGCTACTTCATCGATATCGACGAAAAGGAAACCCCGGAAAAGAAGATTCCACTCGGCGCCTCGAAGATGAAAGGGCTTCCGCATCTTCCCAACGCGAAATTCTGGCCGAAAGAAACGTATTTTTTCGCGCAGCTCAATATCGCCGAATTCAAAAAGTATGATATTGAAAATCTCTTTCCGGACGCAGGAATTCTTTATATCTTCGATACGGTCGAAGGCGAGTTCATCTTAAAATTTTACGAAGGACCGATCGAGAATTTAAAAGTCATAGAATACCCAGACGAGGATTCCCTTCCCGAACCGGAATATTATTTGGAAGAATACAGGGACGCGGCCTACAGACTTTCCTTTTCACCGAAATATCTTTTCTATGTGGCGGGCGACGCGTACGACTACAGAACGATCGCGAAACTTCTCCCGAAAGCGTTGTACGACAAGCTGACCAAACTTCTCAAGGCCGAAGTCGCGACCTGGAATCCGAGCCTTAGAATTTTCGGAAGACCCCTATTTTGGCAGGGAGAAGACGAACGTATGGACGATGAGGACGACGAAGAAAGCGGCAAATCCCGTCGTAAGAAACCCTCCCTTGCAATCGAAGAAAATTCGGAAATCCTAATATTCCATTCCGAAATCGGCGAAGGACACTTTCACATTCGAATCGATCGGAAGGATTTGAAGAAGAAAAAATTCGAGAAAGCCTACTCGACCTATTCGGGAACGTAAAGCAACCTTTCAACCGAGCGCAGATGGAACTCGTCAATCGGCTCGATTCGGCATAGAATCGAGCCGTCGCCGACCTCTATAAGATAAATCTTATAGAGGTTTTTTATCGAAAAAAGCAGTTTGAAACTCTTTCCATTCGAGTCTATCCGACCTCGAATCGAGTCTGCGAATTTTATTTGGAAGCGGTTTCCGGTTCGATTGCAGGATACGTTTTTACTTCGCGGATCTGAATGGTCTCCACACGATCCTCTCCGGCGATGATGTCGGATAGAATCACAACCTGATCTCCGTCCTCGATTCTCCCCGCTTTCTTTAGGGTTTCGATCGCAAGTCGGATCGTCTTTTCAGGATCTCTGGAAAAATCGATCCGATACGGAATCACTCCGCGTGTCAGCCAAAGTTTCCGGCGAACCGTAGTCATATTCGTAAACGCGTAGATCAAAGGATAATGAGGATGAAATCCCGCCACGTTGAGCGCGGTCGTCCCCCTTCTCGTGATCACGATGATCGCGGGACACTTTAGAGAATCTGCAAGTTCCGACGCGGATCTCGCCATCTGTTCTTTTTTGTCCTGAGGAATTTTATCTTTTACGTAATTCACTCCGCCCGTCTTTTCGACGCGCTGAGCGATCTTGTCCATCATCTCCACACAGCGGATCGGGAATTTTCCGGCGGCGGTTTCGCCCGACAACATGATCGCGTCCGCTTCTTCGTAGATCGCGTTTGCGACGTCCGTTACCTCGGCTCTTGTGGGAGAAGGATTGCTGATCATCGATTCCAAGAGGTGAGTCGCAACGATGACTCGTTTTCCTTTGAGAGCGCATTCTTTGATGATGGCTCTTTGCAAAATCGGAAGTTCTTCGATCGGAACTTCCACACCG
This sequence comes from Leptospira yasudae, assembly GCF_003545925.1. Lineage (NCBI taxonomy): Bacteria > Pseudomonadati > Spirochaetota > Leptospiria > Leptospirales > Leptospiraceae > Leptospira > Leptospira yasudae. The sequence goes on from NZ_QHCU01000006.1 coordinate 255,578, forward strand.
AGATCGCCGCGTGCGACCATGACTCCGTCCGAGGCCGCTACGATCTCTTTCATGTTGCGAACCGCTTCCTGATCTTCGATCTTTGCGATGATCTGCGCGTGACCTTCGTTTTCTTCGATGATTTGTTTCAGCTGGTTGATGTCTTCCACCGAACGGACAAAGGAAAGTGCGATAAAGTCCACGTCTTCTTCCAATCCGAAAAGAATGTCCTTATGATCCTTTGCCGTGATCGAAGGAAGATTTACGCGGATTCCGGGAAGATTGATGTGCTTTCTCGAACCGAGCCTTCCTCCGTCCAAAACCTTACACTTGAGAGCGGAATCGTTGATCTCTTCTACGACGAGATTGATCAAACCGTTGTCCACCGTGACCGGATCTCCTACTTTGAGATCTTTGACGATGTCCTTGTAATTTACGAAAACGGATTGTTCCTCGGATTCTTCTCCGGGAATGATATGAAAGGTGAACGTCTCTCCGACTTTCAAATCGAGGTGATCGACCTGAAGATCCCCCGTTCTGATTTCGGGACCTTGCGTATCGAGTAGAATCGCGATCGGATTTTTGAGAACGTCTTTATTGAGAGCCTTAATATTGCGAATGATGCTTCTGTGAAAGTCGTGATTCCCGTGGGACATGTTCAGTCGAGCCACGTTCATCCCCGCTTCGGCGAGCGCCTGAATCATTTTTTTATCGGCGGTGGCAGGTCCGATGGTACAGATAATTTTCGTTTTTCTAAAAACAGAGGATTCGCTCTTCATGTAGTACCTTTATTCGGGAGCGCGGGGCGCAGGACAATCTGGAATCAGATTTTCGGCAGGGTTTTCTTCAGAAAATCGTCGAGGGAAATACAGAAGTCGAACAAATCCTGATCGGGCATGCTCGCGTCCTTTTGTTCGCTGATGATCGCGGAAGATTTTTCCATCAGGTCCCTTCCGTTCTTTTTGAGGTAACGTCTCGTCACGAGAATCGGAAACGTATATCGTTCTTCCTGATTGCGGACCATAAAGGAGAAGATTTCGTTCTTTCCGAACTTCTTGAGTAAGTTGATCAAACCTTCCTCGTCGATTTCTCCGTCCATTTCATACAGAAGAATGTTGCGATCGGGGTATTGACGGCTGGACCAATAATCGTCCAGAATATCCAGAACCCGCTCGAGAAGTTTCGCGTTCTGCGGATCGACGTCCTTGGGAGCGGACGCGGAAGGAATCTTATCGTCCTTTGCGTGTGCGGCCGCTTGTTTACGCGCCTGTTTCTCCGCTTGTTCCTTGGCTTCTTTTTCCTTAACGCGTTTTTCCGCGAGTTTAGAAGCGTCTTCCTGAATCTTTTTGGTGCGGGCTTCGACGACTCGTTTGTTCAACTCAACGGCGTTATGCGCTCGGATCTGTTCCGCTTCGAACTTATGAACCGTCGCGTTTCCGAAAAGATTTCTCCAGAGTCTCGTAAAAAAAGGAAGATACTTGAACAGACTCGAAAGTTCGAGCTTATCGAAAGAAGCCGCCACATCGCGGTTGTCGATAAAATCCTTCACCTTCATCCGGTCCAAAATCCGGATCTCGGCGTCGTTTCCGGTGGAAGCGAAGATTTTTCGCGCCGCTTCGATCGCACCCGAAATCGAGAGTTTATGAAGAACATACGTATAAAGGGCGTTCTTGTCCGCGAACTCCGTGTGAAGAATCTGTTCGTGGTTGGCGACGAGCGTGCGGATATCCTCTTCGAGCTGTTGTCCGCGGAATCGGAGAAAATTCAGATCCACGAGACGATTCGCGGATTTGACATAGTCGAGAATCTCGTTGAGCTTGACCTTCTTCTCTTCTTTTTCCTTTTTTTCCTTGTCCTCTTCCTCGAAATGGATCAGCGCAAGAAGTTCTTCCATCGCGGTTTTCTGATCTCCGTACGCCGGGCTCAGATACGGCATGATGGAATTGACGAGGGTTCTCGTGTTTTCCTTTTCCTCCGCAGTCAAAGCGCTTACCGCACCGATCTTTTGAAGTTCGGGGATCAGACGGTCCATTAGGAAACTCTTATACGCTTCGATTCTTCCGAGAATCTCGTCGTGAACGTTGTAGTAAAAAACGGAACGGTTTCCCGGATTGAGAGCGTGTTCGTTTCGAAAAAAGAACAATACTTTCTGCTCCACCAGTCTTTTGAGGACCGGTTTGAGATGAATGTTCACCGTAACCTGTTTTAGGCCCGGAGTTACGTCCAAAGGGTCGTTAAAAAGACTTCCGATTTCTGTGGAAGCGTACGTGTCCGTGAGTTTGTTTTCAAGGATCGCGGCATGAATTCGCTTAACAAATTCTTCCTTTCCGGGGAAAACCCGTTTTTCTTTCGCCCATCGCTGGATGGAAGTAAACGTGGTTTGATTGACCCCGTCCACATAACGATGGCTCGTAGAAGCGTCGGTCGGCTGCGGTCTTGCAAAGACCGGGTTCATCTTGAGATACGAATCGATTCTTCCGTCCGCGCCGTCTCCGCTCGGATTGAAATCCACCATGCAGATTTTTTTTATGATCGGGGGATTGTATTTTGTGCAGAGTTCTTTGAGATAGGTTTGAATCCTTTCCTTCTCGATGTTTAATTCTCTGGCTAATTGATCGGCGTTGGGAAGAATTTTGTTCGCGACGAACTTATCCGTCCAATCGCCGACCACGAGAAGAAGTTTGTGAATTCCCTTGTATTGGAAATCGCCCCTGGACTCAAGCGACTGAGTCAACTGCAATGCAGTATTATAATCCGCTACTTTGAGTTCAGGAGACTGAGGTTCCAACATGGAATGACAGTATCATCCAAGGAAATTTTTTTTGTAAAGAAGTTCTGCATTTAATAACGCAGCGCCCGCCGCTCCTCGAATCGTATTGTGACTCAAGACGACATATTTCCAATCGAACACAGGATCGGGTCTGAGACGACCGATTACCGTAGTCATGCCCTTTCCTGTATCGAGATCCAATCTCGGCTGCGGACGATCCGCTTCTTCCCGATATAAAATCGGAGGATTCGGAGCGAGCGGAAGTCCGAGCTTTTGCGGTTCTCCGGAAAATTCTTTCCAAGCGGCAAGAATTTCCTCCTGCGTCGGTTTCTTTTTAAACTTCACCGACACACATACCGTATGTCCGTCAAAGACCGGAACGCGGTTGCAATGTGCGGAAATCGGAAAATCCGCGTGAACGATTTTGCCGTTCTCCACTTTGCCGAGGCATTTGAGAGGTTCGATCTCCGCTTTTTCTTCTTCTCCTCCGATATGAGGAACCACGTTTCCTAAAATGTCCATGGTCGGAACTCCGGGATAACCCGCGCCGCTGATCGCCTGCATCGAAAAAAGCATAACGGATTCGATTCCGAAACGATCGTAAAGTGGCTTGAGAGAAATCGTAACGCCCATGATCGTACAGTTCGAATTGGTGATGATCTTTCCTTTGGTCTTTTGAGAAGTCAGAACGTCTAGGTGCGACGCGTTGACTTCCGCGGAAAGAAGAGGAACCGTCGGGTCCATTCTATGATTTTTAGAATTGGATATGATATGAATTCCCGCATTCGCGTAGTTCGTTTCCACTTCGCCCGCGATGCTCGCGTCCAAACCGGAAAATGCTAATGCGACACCCTTGGTTTTTTCGGGATCGGGAGTCGTGATGACGATGTTTTTTGCATAAGCAGGAATATCGGAAGAAATCTTCCATCTCGTCTTCATAACCTCGCCGTACGTCTTGCCGGCGCTGTTTTCGGAAGCACAAAGATGTGTGACTTCAAAGTACGGATGATTCTCCAGCAATTGAATGAATCGCTGACCTACGGAACCGGTGGCGCCTAAAACGGCAACTTTGACCCTGCTCATAATTGAATAAAACGGAAAAGCCCGCCCTCACATTTCGATATTATTGGCCGAATTCGGCTCGTTTATCATGGTTTTAAAGGATTCTTGCGTTGTCTTTCAGAAATTTTGACGAATTCTTCCGCGTAAATCGAACTCATTTTCATCATACCCGGGAAGGTGAAATGATGATAATCGCTGAAGTCCTGCATGAGCAAAGAATGCCGTAAATCGCTGAACGAAACCCCGGCTCCGGCGAGGGATTCTAAAAACGAAAGGTGGTCCCGATACCAGTTCGAATGTTCATACCATCCGAGGCTGATCGGGTTTTCGGGATTGTTGACGATCCAGAGGGAAATCCGTTTTTCTTTCAAAAATCCGGCGAACTTTTCGAGATACTGAAAGTGAAGCACCGGAACGAACTTTTCGTCGCGGATGCGGACCTTCGCATCCCGAAGGGCGATCAGATAACCGATCCCGGGTCTTTGAGCGTAATCGTCGAGCAATCGGAAGTTAAAGTATTTAGAATATTCCAAATCGCTCATGCCGATATACCGAAGATCCTCCAACCGTTCCTCTCTGGTGTATTGCATTCCGTTTCGGGGAATGTCCGTCCCGAACGTTTGCTGCAATCGAACCCCGAGTCGATCGTAGCTCCAGTCCTTGTTTTCACCCGAAGCATAATACGGAATCCAAGTATTCGAAAGTTCAGCGTGAATCAGCGGATCACGCGGAACGTTCTTCGCACGGGACGATCCATCATCGGTTTCCGCGGCCGAATTTACGTCGTCATTCGGATCGGACGACGCGTCGCTCGCATAAAACGCTTTGTCCAAAAGAATCTTTTTCCAACCCGGTTCGGTAAAGAGAAACGACTGAACTACATTCTCTTTTTGGAATGTAATTTCAAGCTGCCCGGAGGCGAGAATTTCCGGAACGATCTGGATTAAAAATCCGTCCTTTTTCATCGTTTTCGTCGGAACAAAAGAAAATTTTTGTCCGGTCCAACCGAGAGAAGTTACCCGTTCCGGGATTTGGACCCCGTTGTAACCGTGATAACTCGTATTTCTTCCGTAACGATGATCGTAAAGAGAACGGAGATTTTTCCAAAAAACGTCCTTATACCGATAAAAACCGAAAAGTCCCGACACGATATACTCGGAAGTTCTTGCAAAGCCGAGATCGGAAAAAAATTCCAACGCGGTTTCCAACGGAAAAATAAAACGGGATTGGGGCGCTTCGAAAAAATTCAGCGCGTCCAAAAGAAGAATCTGAGGGTCGATGGTTTCATTTTTATTTTCGGGATTCATCGAGTATGCGCGGTGCAATCTCCAATCGATGAAATTGATCGGAAACACGACGAAGTCAGGTTCCAGTTCGGCGATCTTTTTCCGGCAAAGCCATGCGTCGAGGGGTGTCATCCCCGCGTAAGAAAGAAACTCTACCTCGACTTCTTTTCCGGTTCTGGCAACGATCTCTTTACGGAAGGATTCCCGATCGAAGGAATAATGCGCAATGCTCGAACCGACGATAAGAACCCTCGGATGTAGTTTTCGTTTTTCCCGAAGCGAAAAGTATTCGTATAAAAAATTATAGAAGTGATTGGAACTCCAAGGAGATTCGTTCGGAACCTTCCAGATCAGAACGCGAAAGAATAAAAAGTCGATGAGGAATAAAAAAAGAATCCCGCTCCCCAGAAGAATCCATTGTTTCCCGCTTCGTTGCGATCGTTCCGTTTTCGATTCCGCAGTTTCCCGTTGTTCCAAGTAATCCCTCGTTTTCAAAACCCGACGTTGCAAATTCTTGCAACCGAGCGTTGTCTGTCCAGGAACTTCTTTTTTGACTTTACCCTCAATTCCATCCGGGAATTCTTTCGGGAAGAATGTGGAAGTATGTTCTCAGCCTGATTCTCTTTTTTCTTTCCTTGTTTTATTCCCTGACGCGAAGTCCGGAAGGAATTTATCTGAACTCGGACATCCTGTATCTTCCGGCGCTTGCCCTGGATGTGTTTCGGGATGGAGGAAATTTTCTTTCCTGGTCGTTCACCCCCTCTCCGTATTTTTTTCCGGACTTCCCGACCGTATCGATCCTTCTTTTGTTTTTTGAAAACGCATATCAGGCTCTGCTTTGTTTCGCATTCTTACAGACGATCGCATTCACCGTTCTTATGGAACGTTTCTGGATTTTCACAAAGGAAGAACGGAACCGAAAAAAACTCTCCAAAAAGGAAGCAAGGCGCGTGAAGGCCTGGGTTTTACTTTTGATCTCGTTTTTGCTCCTCGCTGCGAGCCGGTTCCCGACTTTGTATATTCTCTTTTTACCGTCGATCCATGCGAGTGCGTTCTTAATCGCGTTGTATGTTTGGCCTCTTATTCATCATAGAATGGAAAAACGAAACGCGATCTTGCTATTTCTTTGGATCGCGCTTACCACAGCGTCCGATCGGATTCTCTTTATCGAGTTGATCGTTCCCGGAATCTTAGCCGGTTTCCTCTTTTCTTTCACTGCAAATCCAAAAGAGAAAGGATGGAAACGATATTTTCCGGAAAGTTCCAAGCTTCTGTTGTTCGCGGGTTCCGCCGGATTGATCTTACATGCGATTCTAAAATCGTTTTTATATATCGAAAAGGCGGGACGAATCCCCGTGCAGCTTTCACTCGCGCAAGCAACGAAAGATGGAATTCGTTTTTTTACCGAAGCTCGACTTTGGATCACGTCGGGTTTGCAAGGAAACGTTCCGGTGCCCGCGATCCTACTCTTGCTTCTCGCGTTTGCCTTACTTGTCGGTTTAAAAAGAATTCGCAAAACGAAATCGACCGCGTTTCTGTTTTTCTTCTTTGTGATTCTTGCGCTTGCTCCCGTCGCAACGGGATCTTACATCGACGAATATAGCCTGCGTTATGCGGCACCGGCGTTAATCCTCGGGCCCTTCTTTCTTTGTTTCGTCGCCGGATTTCCGAAACGTTATCTTACCCTCGGGATTTTTCTTTTATTCCTTTTGCTTTTGTTTCTCGGGCAAAAATCGACCGAAAACGGTCAAAATCAACCAATTCGGCTCTCCCTGAGGGTACCACAGGAAACCGCGTGCATCGACACAATCGCCGAAAAAACGCCGATTTCTCTGGTCGTGAGCGATTTTTGGGCAGCGAAAAGAATTTTCGTTTTTTCAAAAAAGAAGATCCGCTCCGTTCATGTCGCGTACGGAACATTAGAAGGTTCTCATACGATTTCGAACAAGGATCGATATCTGCAGAATTACGCGGGAACCGTCGCGGTGTTTACGAAAGGATTCGGAGAACAGCGGATTCGGGAAGTGTACGGAGTTCCGTCCAAACGATTCCCCTGCGGAGACGAAGCTTTCTTACTCTACGAAGATTCCCGCAGAATTCAAGAAGCGCTCCGTCGTCCATTTCAAAAAACGAAATAGAGAAAGGGTTTTGTTTCCACGGTCAAGACGACGCCCACGATAAAACCGAGAGCGCTCCATAAAGCGAAAAGACTCCAGTGAAGATTCTCCCGAAAGGATGAAAAAGAACCGGAGAATTCCTCTTTTCTGCCGATCCAGGCCGCCGCAGCCATCAGCCCAAAAATCGTCAGGAACTGAGTCTGCATCGTGTAAGTGGGCTCAATTCCGTCGCGAAACCGAAAAAGAGCGACAAACAGATCCATCGACCCCGAAAACGTTTTGGATCGGAAAAAGATCCAGATCAAACATACGGAAAGAATTACAAAAATCTGATATAGGATTTTCGCGATCCGAGCCGCGAGCGAACCTTCCGTCCAAGGGAAACGGATCCGGTCCCGAAACCATCGCTCCAAAGCCAAACAAAGCCCGTGTAAAAATCCCCAGACGACGAAGTTCCAACTCGCGCCGTGCCACAAACCGCCGAGAAGCATGGTGATCAAAAGATTGCGATAGGTCACAAGTCCGCTGATTCGATTTCCTCCGAGAGGAATGTAAAGATATTCGCGGAGCCAACCGGACAGGGATATATGCCATCTTCTCCAGAAATCGGAAAAACTATCCGCCGTATACGGAAGTTTGAAATTCTCAGGAAGACGAACTCCCAGAAGAAGCGCCGAACCGATCGCGATGTCCGTATAACCGGAAAAATCGCAGTATATCTGGATCGCATACGAAACGACGCCCATCCAGGCAAAAACGGTGGAAACGGATTCCGGAAATTGATAAGCGAAGTCGGAAATCACGGAAATACGGTCGGCGATCACTGCCTTCTTCACGAAACCCAAAAGAATCAGCCAAATTCCTTCTCGAATCGGAACGTTCTCCCAGCGAAACAGGGAACGAAGCGCAGGCAGAAGAATTCTCGCTGAAACGATGGGTCCCGCCACGAGCTGCGGAAAAAAGGAAAGGAATAGGGCGTAATGCGCGAAATTCTTTTCCGCCGGGATTTGTTTTCTATAAACGTCGATCGAATAACTCAGCGATTGAAACGTATAAAACGAAATCCCAACGGGTAGAATCACCTTCAAAGCAGGAGCCTCGACGTTCCAGCCAAACGAATGAAAGAGCGTTAAAAACGAATCCGTAAAGAAATTGAAATACTTAAAAAAACCGAGGACCGCAAGATTTCCGATTAAAGAAAGAAGGAGAAGAATTTTCCGTTTTCGAAGATTCTCCTCGGCGTCCAAACCCCGGCCCACGGAGTAATCCAGAACGGTCGTAAAAAGGATCAAGGCCCCGAAGCGATAATCCCAGGAAAGATAGAAAAAATAACTGACCGAAAGAAGAAAATACAAAACGAAAACATTCTTCTTCGGAAAGAAGGCGGCAAAAGCCCATCGAACGCACCAAACGATTGCAAAAAAAAGAAAGTATTGTGGAGTCGTAAAATTCATTCAAACCGCGGCGACGTACGAATCCAGAATTTCGGCAAAACGGAAATCCTCCAGCCGTTTTTCAGTTCCAGCGAACATCTTAGGGAGAAAAGAAGCTGAAAGATTTATCGAACGAAATTCTAAACTCGATTCAAAAAGCCGTTTCCGAAATCCCCGATTCCTTGTCCGAGGATCTGGACTTCGAAGTGGAAATGTTTTTGTCCAAACTTCGGCTTCTCGGTTCTAAAAGCGGAATCGAAACTCAGGAAATCGATCGAAACGAACTCAAACAAACCTTGTTTCAGATTCTTCGAGAGGACATGGTTTATTCTCTGCAAAAAATTCTCTCCGGCACGAAATTCGTAAACGATTCCTTTCCGGACCTAACACCGATTCATCGCGAAATTCTCGCGATCCTCAAGGAACTCGGAAATTATCACAGACCGCATCCAGGGCGGGACTACTCGAGAATTTCTTTGCTCGAATCCTGGTTTCAGGCGCTTTCGAAAACGTGGACATTCAACCTCCAAAGAGTCGTGGACACGTTTCAGATATATCGTTGGAAGTTGTATTCCTTTACCGAAGAACGTCCTTTTACGTATCAAAGCCCGTCTCAAGTCATCGAAAGAATCCTTTCTCCCGAAGGCTCCGGCCTAAACTTCGCGCAAATCTACGAGGCAGAAGTACTTTTACGGAAGAATTTTCAATTTCATCTTTTACGGAAAATCGGATCGGAAAACCGGCTCAAATATCTGATTTCCACGGAGATTTTAAGCTTAGAATCCGATTCTCTTATCCAAAATTTACACGCAGTCATCTCCACACGTTTGGAAGAACTGCTCAATACGCGGCAGTTAGAACACGAGAACACTTTGAAAGAAAAGCTCGATCTCGAAAAAGAATTCCGCCAAGCGGAGAAGATTCAGAAAAAATCCTTACGCGCGGATCTCCCCGGTCCCGAAGAAAGCGTAAGAATGCAGGTTCTCTACAAACCAGTGCTTCCTGTGGGAGGAGACTTTTATACGATCCGCCGGATTTCCGGCACCGAATATGGGATTTTTCTCGCGGACATTTCCGGTCACGGAATCGGAGCCGCCTTGTTTTTCAATACGCTCAAATCCAGCTTTGAGAAGAATTCCGGATATTGGGAACGCCCTGGCAAACTCTTGCGAAAAATCAACGAAGATGTCTATGGCAAACTAAACGATAATTTCATTACAGCAATCTACATCTACTTAAACATTAAAAAGAAGCTAATTAAATACTCCAATGCTGGTCATAATAAAGGGATTATTTTTAATCATTCGATGCCCAATTTTAAGCTCAGATTTCTTTCACCCGGAGGAAAGGTTCTTGGCATTTTTCCGAAAATGGACTACAAGGAAAAGGAGCTTCGAATTAGCTCTGGAGACAGAATTGCAATTTTTACTGATGGAATCCCGGAAACTCATAGCCCAGAACAAAAAATGCTGGGGGATCGGGAGTTGTACCGCTGGTTGACCAAACGATCTTCCGTCGGAACGATCGCTCCCGCAAGCGAAGTTACGCCGGAAAGCATTGATCAGCACTTAATCGAATTCAGGGGTTCCTCCAAGGCAGAGGATGATATATGCTTAATATTAATCGATATTATGTGATTTGATTATTCTAAGTAAATTAATAAGGATTATTTTTAATCAGAACTGAAGACTTAGACAGTCCACTTATTCTTTACACCACAATTTGGACAAGCTGCTGAAATTTCAGCTTTAACTCTTCGTCCTTTAGGCGTTTCCACTTTCCCAATTGCTACGAACTCAAAATCCACTCCTTCGGGGACATAATGGCCTGCACCATACTTCGCAGAGCCTTCGATCATATACGAACAGGCGTGGCACCGCACGCGGAGTTTAATTACTTCAGCCATAAATCTTTCGTTGATTGTCGAAAAACGCAGAGCTTTCGTAAATTCCTTTTTCTGACATCCTTGCATCCGCAGGAATTCTTCCTACACATGACAAGATTGCATGGTTTTCTTCTTATTCTCCGCCCGCTCCCGTCTCTAATCCGCTCAAAGGGCCTCTGCTTGCAGGCTCCGGCCTTGTAAGACCAGTCTGTTCCAGTCCATTCCGCCGTGCCGGCAATCCGGCACTGCCTTTTCTTTTGCAGGGCGCAACGCAAAAGGCTTCTTTAGAGCCATGCCCTTTTTTAAGAAATTCAGTTTCTTTTATTCAAATCAGCGATCCGACCATTTGATCAGCGGCGGCGCCATCTCTTCGTGCAAGGGCTCAAGCGTCACTGCGATGAGAGAACGTTTGCCTATTTTTAGGCACAAGGGTTATTGTATGTGACATAATCGCGCTGTCATAGAGGTCAGAGTCCTTGATTTTTCGCCAATTCCGGTTTCTGATCCAGCTAAATCTACACCCGCTACAGGCACCCCTCTTATTTGACGGACTCCCGTCGTGTTTAAATTTAGGCAGTTGTAGATTCGCCCAGAATTCGGCCTTGGCTTCGTAGATTTGACCAATGATGACGTGAAGACGTCGCCATTTGCCCATTCTTGGTCATTTGATACTTTGATTTCGTGCCCTGTGCTGAGCACAGGGAGATTTTAGCGTTTTGAGGCTTTTTTGGAGGCTGCTTTTTTAGCGGGCGCTTTTGTTAGGTCCATCGGAAGAGATGCTTGCTTGTCGGACGTTCTTGAACCGGACGGGGCGTCAAAGTTCGTATCGATCCCCTGTTTTTTGTTTCTTTTGACCATGTATACGAAGTGACGGATGTATTGGCCATAGGGTTCCGGCAACGTTTTCGGATCAAAATCAAGAGGATTATCCAGAAGAGACTTCACGACTACTTGGCTCAGATCTTCTTTGCTCGTCATCATGATCGTTTCCAATCGTCTGCAAATTTCGTAATCGTTTACCTCGAGAGACATCTTTTTCATTGCGTTCAGCAATTTTTGAAAAGAAGACCGTTTCACTTTGGAAGCCATGGACAAAGATTTTCAGCCGTAGGCTGAAAAACAAACAAAATAAGAATTTTCTCTATGAGCGGATTTCCGCGCTGAAGTTCGGACGAAGTTGGAATGAAAGTTTTAACTTCCGAATATTGTCGTTAGTCGACAGCCCACCGGAAAGAATTTCATTATTTTGAAGATACAAATTTTCAACCAGACGTTGGCGTTCGAGAATAAATGCCATCTGGATGGCGCCGGAAGGAGCAGCCGTTTTTCCATGAATTCCGACATTTGCAGATTGCTGGGATTGCATCCGAATCAAAGGAAGAATTCTCCGTAAATCATCACTGATTTTCAGATCCGATCGAAACGAACCGCTGATAACCGAATGACCACCGTTTCTTTGGGCCCCAAAGATCCTTTTGGATAAACCTTGCAATTCCGACATTCCCCGGATTCCAACCCAATCTGCAGAAATTCGAGCCCATTTCCAAGCTTGCCACTGTCCCCTATTTTTCCGAGCTCCGGAGTTCCGACCTGCAAACACAACTTGCGGCATATTTACACCGGCGAAAGTCCGAACTCGATCGAAAAAATCGCGGAACGCAAATTCGGCTTCGAAACAGATTGATCTTTTAGATGAAAAAACACCCGCAAGGCATCCGACCGAAAAGATCGAAATCGAAGAAAATGTGGAAGAATGTTCCGACAACGAACTCAGAAAATTCTCAGGTGAAAAAGAATGAGAAAAATCGGTCGCGGTAAAAACGAAAGTGGGAACTTCTTTGAAAGAATTTTGAGAAGGATTGCTTTGAACGACAGCGCGACATCCTACATTCGAACGGAAAGTTAAAAAGTGAAATTCTGACGCGGACAAATTTGCGGTGATTCCGTTTTTGTCGGAGCCGAAATCAGGAGTCGACTTTGAAGTTGATTTACGAATTTCTTTTTGAGCAACAAGCTTAGCGTTCGAAATGGAAAAGTCCAACTGATCCAACTCAAACTTGCTCGCGACCGGTTCCAATAAAACTCGGTTCACTTCCGCTTGATGCGTTAAAATTTCAGACGCCGCTTCCGACTTATTTTCGGACGCGGACAAAGATCCAACCCCACCGAACCCGGCCAGCCCGATAAGCAAGATTTGTGCCAGAAATTTTGTTTTTGCTCGAAAAAACATAGCAATTTTCTATAATTTGCCCGTTTTTCAAGAAAATGGAAGCTTTTTTTAGTGTTTTTCGGAGTTTTTTTAAAGTTCAAACCTAAGCGGCCTTCCGGAAAAGGCGCTTCACTCTCAACTTCCACTCCCAGAGAATGATTCCTTTTTCCTCTTCTTCGGCGCGGTCTTGTTCTTTTTCAAGAAGCGCGTAACACATGCTCGCGATTTCCGGACCAAAATTTTTCTCCAACTCAACTTCGAACTCGGGAACTTTCATCTCTAAAATCAATTCCGCAAGTCGAAAGCCTTCGTCCAGATTCAAAAGTTTTTGTTTAGCTAACTTTAAATCGTCCTTCTCAAATTCATTGCGAATCATTACCGCAAAAAAAGTTCGAATAAAAGAAACTTCCTCCGGCTTTAATTGGAAATCGAGTAGAAGTTGTTTTACCTTTTCGAGATCCATTCTTCTCAAATGAATCCGAGCCAAAAATACCGGGTTCCCGGAATGAATGTTGAGATTTCCGGAATCCATAATATCCGCGGCGCGGACTTTGTTGAAGTCGACGATCCCGGATTCTTTTTTATTGTTCGCTTCGGAAGGCGCCGCCTCGGCGACCTTGTGAGCCGCGACTTTTTTGCGAACGATCAGCATGTTGAGAGAAGGAAAACGGATTTTCAGAGTGATCAAATCCTGGCGCGGATAGGATTCGTCCAGAACGAGATGGTGCATTTCCACCCCTTCTTCCCGAGAACGGATCAAATCCTCGTTATTCTGAAAATGATATACTACAACCGGAAGGACGTCGCAGTCGCTTCCGCTATTGAGAAAAATAGTTCGAACCTCGTTTCCGGAATTGGAATGCTGATACGGGATCACGAGTTTCCCCTGTTTTACGTTCACGAAACTCAGTTCGCCCAAACGAAAGTGGGAAAGATTAAATTCCGCCCCTAAAAAAACGACCCTCGGAACGGCGACGACGATGGAATTATTTTTCGCTCCCCGAGGAACTTCCGGCCCTTTTTGGGTAAAGACCACGTAGGTCATTTTTGCGAGACGGACTTTTACTAAAAATCCGCCCGGCGTTTTTCGTTCTTCGTAGAGAGAATCGAGATCCACTTTAGCCAATCTCCAATTGTTTGAGTTTGTATTGCAAAGATCCCCTCGAAATTCCGAGGGCCCGCGCCATTCGAATTTGATTTCCGCCGAATAATTTTTGGGCCAAAAGAATCTTCTGCCGTTCCACGGCCTCGACCGCCCTGCGGAGATCGAGATCTTCGGAATCGGGAATCGTCAGAATTCGATCCCGAATTTCCGTTCGGTCCTGAATTTCAATTTCGGAACCGGAGGAACTCAAAATAGATTCTTCCAAAAGATTGCGCAAGCCAGAAAGATTTTTCTCAAACCCCATTTTTGCGATCTTTTGAAGATTTTCTTCCGAAAGACGAAGGTCTTCGCGACCGGAAGATTCTTTCAATTCCTCCAAAATCAACCGGATCGCGGTTCGTTTTTGAGAAGAATTTAGTTTGTCCAAACCCGGAATTTCGATCGTCTTTTGGAGTAAAAATTCCCGAAACGGACGGAAGATTTCGTTGGGTTCGACACCGGCGGTTTCGGTAAAAATCAGACGAAATTCTCCCGACGCCGCGGACAAAAGTTGAAAGAAGAATTTTTGTTGGATCGAGGTAAATTTTTCCGCGCCCTCGATTAGAATCGTACCGGAATCGGTCATTCGAATCCACTCGTCCAAGGATTTTTCCAGCTTGGAAATCTGCTCGGGCAAAAATCCCAAAACCAGAATTCCTTTTTCCGGGTTCAGATTTCGATGCAGCCATTTCCCGAGAGTCTTTTTTCCGGAACCAGCAGGGCCCAAAATTCGAGCCCAAGAATTTTTTCTTTCGAGCCATTCCGGAGGAGAATCACAGCCGGAAATTTCCGCAAGAAAATCCGCGACCCCTTCTTTTTTCAAAGAATCAATGCGAGAATGAGAAGAAGAATGCGCTTTCAAAACGGAGGTTTTCACCTCCGCATTTGCCGAGATTTTTTGAGCCGCCAAAGCCCAAAGCAAAAGAACGGAATCGGGAGGTTTCTCCAAAAATTCGGCGAGAAAAAATCCTTCCAAGAAAGAGTTCCCCCGGATCCCGGCCACCAAGCACCCGGCGGAATCTGGATGGAACATATCGTTTTCCGTGGCCACAAACCAGATCGGAAAAAAGTCGGAACTGCGATTGAGTCGATCTAAGTTCCCGGTGGACCGCGATAAGAAAGAATAGAAAAATCCGTCCTCGTCGTAACCGACGCTCGCGACCTCTTCCAGACTTTGACCGCGGTCGGAACTCAACGTAAGAACTCCGCACGTCGCACCGGAAATGCGAACCCATTCTTCAAAAGCGCTTGCAAACTCTTTCCTAGTAGTTTCCAAGGAAGAATTCTCCGCAAAGAATGGGTTGAAAAAGGACGGATGCACAAAGGGAAGATGTTTAAAATTAAGCATCCTGTCAACCAAGTACAGGAGAATGTCGGACGTCCGACAAAATCGATTCTGAAAAAGATTTTTTACTCAAAAAAGATCTAATTTCGGATAAATGATTGAAGATAGAAAACCATCATCCCATCTGGAAACCGAGACCGAACTCGAAGCGACGACGCGCATTTCTTACAAGAAAAATTCCTCCAATCCAAACCCGGTCTCGATAAGGATTCAATGTCGGATATCCGACAATAGAGTATAAGGTAGAATCATGATAGTTGTATCTATAGCAAACCAGAAAGGCGGAGAAGGAAAAACGACTACTTCTCTCAATCTGTCCATGGGGCTCGCGAGAAGAGGAAAAAAAACCCTGCTCGTCGACATCGATCCTCAGGCAAATTCAACCGGCATTTTTACGAATCCGGAGACTCTGGAAAAATCGATGCACGGGGTTTTTAACTCGAAAATGACGATCAAAGAAATCATGATCGAAACCAAACAGCCCAATTTGTATCTAGCGCCTTCGAAAACAAATCTTGCCGAAGTGGAAACCCTTTCCGGAACTTCCGTCGACGCCCCTTACATCTTGAGAGATGCTCTCCAAGGTGTGGACGGAATCGAATTTTGCATCATCGACTGCCCTCCCAGTTTGTCGATTTTTACGATCAACGCATTAGTTGGATCAAACTATGTTGTGATCCCTTTGCAGGCAGAAAAATTTTCCGTGGATGGAATCGTCGGGCTACAGCAAACGATTACGAGCATCAAAAAAAGAATCAATCCCGGGCTTGAAATCTTAGGCGCGCTCGTGACGCAACTCAAGCCGCAAACACTTTTGACCAAAACGATCGTCCCCGTTCTTACGAAATATTTCCGTATTTTTGAAACGAGCATCTCCGACGGAGTGGCTGTGGGAGAATCTCATCTTGCAAAAAAATCGGTATTTGAGTATAACAAAACGAGCAAGCAGGCCCAAGAATACGAAGGCTTTATTGAGGAGTTTTTGAATGAGCTCAAAAAGTAAACGGCTCGGTTCCCTCGCGGACGTATTCCAAGCTGAAAAGCTGGAAGGAACCGTCAAAAAAATCCGCCTTGATAAAATTCTTCCGTCGGAAAATCAGCCTCGCCAAGACCGAAAAAAAGGCGTGGAAGATCTTGCGAGAAGTTTGGAAAAAGACGGACTTCTCCAACCCATCATCGTAACAAAACAAAATCCCGAAGACGAAAATTATAGAATCGTTGCGGGAGAAAGAAGATACCACGCAGCCAAACAACTCGGCTGGCTCGAAGTGGAATGTAAAATTTTAGACCGGGATGAAAAAGAAACCTTTCGGCTCGCCATCATCGAAAACCTTCAAAGAGAAAACTTATCGCCTTATGAAGAAGTCGAGGCCATGTCTCACCTGAAGACCAGCTTCAAATACACGGACCAAGAGTTGGGAACATTATTCGGAAAAAGCAGAAGTTATATGACGGAACTCCTCGGAATTTCCGACTTGAGTAAAGACGAATTGAAATTTTGCAAAGAAGCCGGAATCGAAAGTAAGAACCTATTGATCCAGGCGGTTTCCGCGTCCCGCAAAGGGACATTTTCTGAATTCTTGAATTTATTCCAAACCGGGGCACTCAAAACGGTCAAGGACGCGAAGTCGTTTAATCGCGAAGAAGACAACCTCTTCTCTCCCAAGGCATTAAGCACTTCGGTTCCAAAAACTTCCTCTTCGGGGTCCAAAACGACCGAATATAAAATCACGAAGAAACAAGGTTTGATTCAGATCAGTTCCGAAAACGAAGAGTTGCTCGGAGAGATTCTAAAGCTGATCAAAAAAGAAATCCGCAAGAAATTCGAATCCGCATAATCGCAGCTCAATGTCGCTTAATAATTTTGTTAAGCGACATCAAAAAAGTACATACAAGTACTTAGCAAAAGAAATTTCCAAAACCCCTGAAAAAACATTCAATGGGATTGACAAAGCTTCGCCTTGAATGTTTAATGTGACATAATATAGTAAACGGAAATATAGTACGAAGCTCAAATCCGAAAGGATTCGGGCCGAAGGCGTATTTTCTGGATCCGGATAAAAAAATTCCCCTGGAGAACCAGGGGCCGGATTTTCCCGAAGGAATGTTGTTGGATGAGACATAAGTATCATTATGTCGGATAATGTCAACTTTCTTCGGAATTTTTGCTTAAAATTAATGTACTTCCGAAACGGAGGGACCCGAAAAGAAAGATGGGCGAGCATTATCCATACATCAAATTTTTCGCAGATATCATCGAATCTGGCGTCTGGGCGAGCCTTTCTTCGGCCGCAAAAACGCTCTATCTGGTGCTGCTTAAATTTAGTGATCAACATTTCAAACCCGTCTGGCCCAGTACGGAAGTCCTACTCAAGCTGACCGGCTTTAAGACAAAAAAATCCATCATTCAAGGAAAGAGAGACCTGATCCAAGCAGGCTTACTCCAAGTAACCCCGGGAACGGGGCACACAAGTTCTCGTTATTATTTTTGCTTCAACTACCAAGGGTCCAAAATTCCACCGCAGGGGTATATTTCCGGATACCCGGGGGGTGGCAATTTGGAATCTCCGGAGGTATCAGGAAGGCGACCTCAGGGGTCGGCGGAAGGAACCCCAAACCATATTAATATAACCATAACCAACAATCAAAATCAAGAACCAGAAAAGAAGAGAATGCATTTGAATTTAGGTTCTTTAGAAGAAAAATACGGAGCCTCTACCTTGGCGGAAGCGCTCGGAATTGCAAAAGCTCGAGGCATGGAAACGAATTTAAAGTATGTTCAAGGAATTTGTAAGAACTTAATTCGGACTGACTTGGGAGCAATGCCGGAATTTAATCAGGAATCCAAGGCTCCTGAGCAGGATGCGACTTGGAACGGATTCTTACATTGGTCGCGGGAAAGACTCACTCGATCGAGCCTAGAAATCTTAGAACGAATTCGAGTCGAGCCGGATGGAAGAACACTTTGCGTGTTGGATGGCGTGCCGGAGTCGTTGCGAATGATCATAGCAAAGTACTTCACAGAGGAAATCCGTCCCCCGATATTGGTTATATTTTCCGCGAAAACAGAAGAAAATCGAACTACATCCTCGAAATATTAAAAAGAGAACCAGGACAAATCTTGAATGAATTCTGAATCAATTCGAATCAGCCACCCCGGTCTGATCAAAATCCGTGAAATCAAATCATCGGGGACCAGCGATTTAAAAGAAGGGAAATTGCTCCGTTATTCGGAAGCGAAAGATTCTCCCGGAATTTCCGCCCTCACCTTGCACTTTGACGGAGTTTCCAGCCTCAATCAAATCCGTCTTCATTCGAATCCGCAAGAAGCGGCATTTTTTCCCGACACGTTCCGTTTTGAAATCTCGATGGACGGAATCGTATGGGAACCGATTTTGCAAGAGACCGGATTTAGGCGTTTAAATCAGAAGACCGGGCTTTGGAATTTTTCTCTGGTTCAAGCTAAATTTTTAAAGCTGATCTGCCAGGTAAGCGAGAAGGACGGCTCGGGAAAATATAAGATCGCCCTTGGCCAGTTAGAAGTAGGAATTTCGGGCATCGTCAAAATTGGAGTCAGCACGGAACAAGATCGATTCTGGGTAAAAGAAAATCTCATCGATCAACGGCCTGACTACGGATGGTCATCAAAAGAATCTTCCAAGCCGTCGGAAGAATTCTTTCTTGTAGATTTAGGATCGATCAGTCGCGTGAATGAGCTGCGACTTTTGACTCCGAAATTAAACCCCACTTTTTTTCCGGAAAGTTTTACAGTTTATTACAGCGAAGACGATCTTTCTTGGAATCAGTTGCTGGAGGAGAATCAATTTTTATCCGAGCCGGGCGTTTGGTATCAATGGAGATTTTTGCCGACTAACGTCCGTTATTTGAAACTCGTTGCGCGCCAGAAAGAAAGAAAAGGCCAAGAAGTTTATCAGACAAAAATCGTAGAATTGGAATTATACGCGACGCCGCATTTGAGCGACCTCACGAATAAACCGACGGCCGAACCTCTTCCCTATGCAACCGTGTTGCGGTCAGGGTTGGTGCGTTTGGCGGTGGACGGGGAAAATTCGGAAGGAGTTGCGGTTCAATCCAACGACAGAAGATTGAGGGACGCTTCTACCGAATACAAAGGGATCGTCGAACTTGCGGGGGACGGAGAAGACAAGGAAGGCGTCGTTGTTCAAGGAAACGACAAACGTCTAAAACATTCCACGGAACTCGCGCACGGTTTGGTTCGTCTGGCATCTAATGGCGAAAATCGGGCAGAAAGAGTTGTTCAAGGAAATGACGACCGTTTGAAGGCGGCAACCGTTTCCAGTCTTGGAATTGTCGAACTCGCCGAGAACGGTGAAACGAAAGAAGGCGTGGTTGTTCAAGGAAACGACGATCGACTGAAAATCGCCACTGCGAAAAAATACGGACTGGCGATTCTTTCCGAACCGGGCGCGTCGGAACCCGGAAAAGTGGTCACCGCTGACGATCCGAGAATTCGAAAAGCGAATACGGAATTTCCGGGGATCGTTCGTTTTGCGAAAAGCGGAGAAGATTCGGCGGATGCGGCCGTTCAAGGAAATGATAAGCGCCTAAAAATCGCCACCGCGGAATCGTATGGAATCGTTCAGCTCGCACAGTCGGGCGAATCGAAAGAAGGTCTTGTCGTCCAGGGAAATGATAAACGGCTTCGCAACGCCACGACTTCTTATCCCGGGATCGTGGAGATTGCAACATTGGGCAGCAATGTGCCGGGAAAAGTTGTTTCTGCCGACGACCCGAGATTGTCCGACAAAAGAGATCCGAAGCCGCACACGCACGATTACGCGCCGTTGGATCACGACTTTAGTTCTCATACGGGATTCTTAAAAGTAAAAGGAAATACCGAAGCTTCTTATACGAACATTTCTCCCCCACCGGAAAATCATGCGCCCATTTATGGGAAGAATGAAAGCGAGAAAGGCGCCGGAATTGTCGGCGCGGGTCGGAACACCGGCTTGATCGGTTACGGAGAAAAATACGGAGTTCGGGGAGATTCTTCTTCGGGCGAAAAGGACGCAGCCGGAATTATAGGTCTCGCCAAACGAGGGTTTGGCGGAATATTCCATTCGAGATCCGGAGTTGCGCTTTACGCGACCGGAAAAGGAATCGCTTCCTTGGGAGAAACTGGATCGGGTAAGGCCCTGCTTGCGGAAGGAGAATCTGAATTTTCCGGTACTGTTCGAATTTCGACGGGAAAGAATTCCGACTGCATCGCGAGATTCTTTCCCGTAAATCCTTCGGACGTGATTTCCGAAGGCGACATTTTGGTCATGGGGGAAGACGGAAGGTTGCAAAAGGCAAAGACAGCTAACGCGACGCATGCGATCGGCGTTGCCGTGAAATCGGCGGCCTTGCTCTTCGGGGGCGAAGCACCTGCGGACGGAACTCATTGGTTGGTTGCGGTTTCTGGGGTCGTTACGGTGAATGCGGATGCGTCCGCGTATCCGATTCAACCTGGGAGCTTGCTCGTTACCGGTTTGACGGGCGGACACGCTGTTCGAATTTCGGCGGAATCTCTTCGTCCTGGTTCTTTGTTTGGTAAAGCTTTGAGCCCGCTTCGATCCGGAAAAGGTCAGATCCAGATTCTTCTTTGCTGTCAATAATCGGGAGTTTATGAAAAAAGTATCTGAAATTTACGGCTCTGCAAAAGGGCCGGTGTATTCGTTTGAATTCTTCCCTCCGAAAACTCCGGAAGGAGATGTGAAATTGATGGAGACGGTGAAAGAACTGTCTCGTTTGAATCCCGACTTTGTAACGGTGACATACGGCGCCGGAGGTTCGACCAGGGATAAAACCGTGCAGATTTTGTCGGAGATTTCTAAGAATTATTCCGTTCCGACGGTTTCTCATTTTACCTGTGTCGGTGCAAATCGAGATCAGATTCGGGAAACATTGAAAGGAATTCGTTCCGCGGGAATCGTCAATCTGATGGCGCTGCGCGGAGATCCTCCCAAGGGCGAAGGCGAATTCAAAAAAACCGAGGGCGGATTTGCAAACGCGACGGAGCTAATTTCGTTTATCCGTTCCGAAAAGATGGATTTTTGTATCGGCGGCGGTTGTTATCCCGAAAAACATCCGAATGCAAAAACTCTCGAAGAGGACGTTCGCAATCTAAAATTAAAAGTGGAAGCGGGAACGGATTTTTTGGTTTCTCAGCTTTTCTTTGTGAATTCCATCTTTGAGAATTTTTTAAATCTCGTGAGAAAGGTCGGAATTACGATTCCAGTGATTCCGGGAATTATGCCGATCACTTCGTTTTCTCAGATTGAACGATTCCGGTCTTTGGCGGCCTGCGAGTTTCCTTCTTCTTTGATCGAAGATTTGCAGGAAGTCGAGCATCGCCCCGAGGAATTTTATCGGAGAAGTTTGAATTTTACGGTGAAACAATGTCGCGAGCTCCTTGCGATGGGAGCCCCCGGGATTCATCTTTATACGCTCAATCAATCGCACGCGAGTTATGACATCGTCCGAGAATTAAAGGGATAAACGCGGCGGAGAATCCTTTCGTGTTCCGACAAGATTTTTTTGTAAAACGCTGCGCCCCGCCCTCTTTGGGTGGCGGAGGTGGGCGTTTGGCGGGAAAAATTCCGGGAAATTTTCTATATCCGAAAATTCTATTTTTGTAAAGTATTTCTTCGTATTGCGTTTGTGGGAACTCCTACAAATCGTCTCTTGCAAAAATGATTGCCTATTTCTCTTTGCGATCCGCCCGTTTGTCGGCGGACAATTTCTCTCCTTAAAAAAGATATTCTTCTTTTCCTGTAGGAAGAAAGCCCGCTTCAACACCTTTTCGATACAAGGTAAGAATCGCCTCTCTTCCATCGGTTCCGAGAGAACGTGTAAATTCGTTCACATACAATCCGATATGCGCATCCACGACTTCGCGGGTCGTATCTTGGGAATGTTTGAGAATGTATTCGTAAGTTTCTTCGCGATTTTTGTAAGCCAGATCCAAGCTGTGTTTCAGGGAAGAATCGAAATTCTCCTTTAATGGAGCGCCCAAATCTCGGCGAAAGGCGATTGCGCCTAACGGAATGTGCTTGCCTGTCGTTTCTTCCCACCATTCTCCGAGGTCCTGAAGTTTGACCAGTCCTTGTTTTTCGTAAGTAAATCTTTCTTCGTGAATGAGAACGCCGAAGTCCGCTTCTTCCGCAAGAAGAAGTGGAATGATCTTGTCGTATCGAACCGCGGTCGGTTGAAAGTCGTTCTTTAAGAAGAGTTTTAAAAGCAAGTTCGCGGTGGTAAGTTCGCCCGGAATCAGTATCTTTTTTCCTTTTGCGTTTCCGGGATTCTTCCCTTTTTTATAAACAAGAAGAGGTCCGCAATTTCTCCCAAGCGCCGTGCCCGAATCCAAAATCGAATATCGATCCATAACGGAAAAGTACGCGGCAAAGGAAAGTTTCGTCGCTTGGTATTTTCCTGCAAACGCGGCACGATTGAGCTCTTCGACGTCGTGCAGTTCTTCGCGGATTCGAAATTGATCCGTCGCCTTTCCGTGCGCAAGATGATAAAATAAAAACGTATCGTTGGGACAGGGAGAATAAGCTAAGCTGAGTTCCATCATGTTTCTACTTAGATTCCATGATTTCGGATTTTGCCGAAAAAAGAAAGTCTCTTCTTGCAACTTTAATTTGCAGATGTTGTCGGAACTTTGATAAGATTCTTTTTCCGAAAATCGGAAATGTTCCGACAACATCTTTGATTTCCGGTTGCGGGACGTGGAATTTTCTGATAAAGGAAAATTGGCCCAACCACTCCCGCCTCCACACCACCACCGCCCAAACTTAGGGTGGGGCCGTCGTTTCACAAAAAAACATCCCTGCTCCGACAAATCCCCTATTTTCCTGCGAATCTCTAAAAAAATCATTCACGAAAGCCGTTGTCAGGATTTACTGAAAGAATCATGTCTTTTGACCCGACACAAATTCATACGATCGCCGTCGATTTGGACGGAACTCTTCTAAACTCCAAAAGCAGAATTTCTCCCCTCACCCATTCCGTTCTGCAAAAGGCGATCGATCAGGGAAAAAATCTCGTGATCGCAACGGGCAGAAGATTTTATTCCACGTTCGCCTTTGCAAAAGAATTCAAGGGAGAAGTTCACGTCGTCTCCAATAACGGGCAGATTCTCCGTAAGTCTCCGAACGCGGAACGGATTGCGGAAAGTTATCTGGAACTCGACGTCGTACATAAAATTCTTCATTTAGGAAAAGAATTCCATACGCCGCCCATTCTGCATGTGGACCGGTTCGAGGAAGGCATCGACATGCTGACCGAGGTTCCGATCACGGACGGAATGTATCACAACTATTCCGGCGGAGACCATTCGCGAACAAGATCCATTGGAGATCTTTTGTCCGCCGATCTCGAAAAAATTTTAGTGATTTGTTTTTTATCTCTTCGCAAAGAAGATTTGGATTCTCTGGTTCATAAAATTTCCGCGCTGCCGGAAGCGTCTTCTCTTCGATGTATTCTCACCAAAATTCCCGGAGTGTCGTATTGCGTGGAAATCATCAACGTCTCCGTATCCAAATGGTCGGGCATTTCCCGATTCTTATCTCTTAAGGGATTGGACGGAAGCGGTGTGATCTCTTTCGGAGATGAAAGAAACGATTTGGAGATGCTGCTTCACAGCGGCGCGGGTTTTGCGATGAAGAATGCGATTCCGGAAATCAGAAATTCCGCGAGACACGTTACGCGATACAGCAACGAAGAGGACGGAGTCGCTCTCGCCTTAGTGGAGAACGGGATTGTTCTTTTTTGAAACGGGCGCTGGGCCGCAGCTTTTGCACGCTCCGTTGTAGCAGCCGAAGTCCTCTTCTTTGTTTGCCGAGGATTTATCCGTAAATTCGCGGATCACGGAGATCAAGGGAAAGAACAATCGAATCGCCGTTAGGCTGACGATTCCGTAAACGATCCAATCCTGTGTTTGTATCTCCAGGTGCATACGACCAAATTGAAAATCAGTCTCAATAAAGTCAACAGAAAGTTTTTTAAGGCAGTGACACTTCTTTGACAATCAAAGCTTTAAAACTGGTATAGTTCTTTTATCGATATGTGGTCCACTTTGCGAGTTTATCATTCAATCCAAAAGGATAGAGAGAATGTTGAGATTCCTGGTTCTTATTCCTGGATGACTTGCATGCGTACGATATGGGTCACTGACAGCAGAATTCATAAGGAACCTTCTAAACTTCCTTCCACTCTGGAATCGTATTCCGGTTACGAAGCGTATCGTTTTTTACTCGAAGTCATTTCCGGACTTCATTCCAGACTTTTAGGTGAGACGGAAGTTCTCGCTCAGTTTCGGGAACAATTTAAGAATGCTTCGCTCCCCTCTTCCGCGTTCGGGGAATATCTCGCAAAATTCAGAGACAGTCTGATCCAAGATTCAAGAAGCATTCGTTCCCGTTATCTTCAAAACATCGGCGAACAATCCTACGGCGGACTCGCGAATAAATATCTTAAGGACACGAAGTCCGTTTCTTTGTTGGGAACGGGACAACTCGCGGAAAAAATTCTTCCTTGGTTGAAGACGCGAAACGTGACTCTTGCGGGACGCAACGAAGAAAGACTCGCGTATCTTTCCAAAGAAGCGGACGCTTCCGTGAAATTGTTAAGCGAATGGAACCCTTCGGGAGAAGCGATCGTTATCGCTGCGCCTTTGGATCTTTCCTCGGTTCTCGACGCAATCAAACCGGGAACGATCGTCGTCGATTTCAGAGAAGTTCCTCTGGAACAAAAATGGCCTGATTCGGTGCAGTATATTTCGTTTGCGGCGATGTTGGATTCTCTTCGTGAAACCGAAGAAAGGGCGATGCAGATCCGCGAGCAGGTGCAGCCCGCGTTAGACGATCTCGTCGAAGAAAGAGAACTCGAAGCGCAGCAATTCATTTTCGGTTGGGAAGATTTGACTTGTCCCGCGTTCTGAAGATCGGTTCCCGTAAAAGCGCACTCGCAAGACTTCAAACCTACCTTGTACTCGGCGCCCTCCGAGAAAAATATCCGGATCTAATCATCGAACTTCATTTTAGGGAAGCTTCCGGGGATCAGGATCTTCAAACCCCTCTTTGGAAAATGGGAAGCAGAGGCGTTTTTACGCAGGATTTAACGAAAGATCTTGTGGATGAAAAAGTCGATCTCGTGATCCATTCTTGGAAGGACTTGGATCTGGAAGGTCATCCGGGAACGACGATCTTCGGCGTTTTGGATCGAGCCGATCAAAGGGATGTGCTTCTTTGGAAAAAATCCTCCCTCGACAAAAATTCTCCGGAGGAATTGAAGATTCAGACTTCTTCTCCGCGCAGAGAATACAACCTAAAGAAATTCTTGGTTCAGTCCCTGCCTTCCCGTTATAAAAATTCCTCGCTCGCGTTTTTGCCGGTACGCGGTAATATTCAGACGAGAATCCGCAAATGGAGAGAATCCGACGCGGACGGTTTGGTTCTTGCAAAGGCCGCGCTCGATCGATTGTTATCGGAGAATTTTCCGAACTCGGACGAATTAGAATATCAAGAAATACGAAAATTCTTAAAAGAGGCGCTTGCCGATTCCGTTTTTCAGATTTTCCCTCTTTCTCTCAATCCTTCCGCCCCCGCGCAAGGCGCGATCGCCGCGGAAGCCAGATCGAACGACTCGTGGACGATCGATCTCATCCGCGCGTTGAGCAAACCGCAAGTCGTTCAAGCGGTGGAAGAAGAGCGTCGTATTCTAAAAAAATTCGGCGGCGGTTGTCACCAAAAGATCGGCGTTTCGATCTTATATCGCCCCTTTGGAAAGGTTTTGTACCAACGCGGATTGACCGATTCCGGCGAAACGCTCGAAATCGAAGAACAATTCTCCGAAACGATCGCTCCTCCCGCCGAATCGGTATTCAAAGCGTATCCCGTTCCCGGAGAAGCCGTAAAACAAAGGCGGGTTCCGCTTTCTTCCGAAGAAGGTTTTGTTCTTTCCGCGGACGGCAAAGAGGATCGGAAAATTCTTCCGAAAGAATTGGTTCTCAAGGATTGGCTCGTCACTCGAGGAAACGCATATCCGAACATCGATCCGGCATTGGAACACAAAGGCCTTGTGTGGACTTCCGGTTTAAAAACATGGGTTCAACTTGCGGAACGGGACATTTGGGTTCACGGTTCTTTGGATGCTCTCGGTGAAGAAGAGTTGCCCAAAGGAATTCTTTTCGGAAAACCGTTGGACTTCGTAAAATGCACGCACGTCGGTTCGACGGAGATCGCTTCCGGGCTGGAACGCGTGCTGACCTATCAAACACAGCCGATGGAAGATCATCCGGACTTATCCGAAAAGACGCACTTATTTTGGATGAGCGCATCTCAATTCGATAAGGCGCTTTCTTTATATCCGCAGATTCGAAATCGATTCCACGCTTGCGGACCCGGAATCACTTCCTCTCATATCCGGAACGTATTGGGAGAATCCGCAAATTTATCCGTCTTTATACACTACGAGTCTTGGTTGGAAAGTCTCGGACTCAAAGAATTCAAAGGAAACGACCTTGGAAACCAAACAAAGAAGAATCAGGCTTAACGCCCCGCTCAGAGATCTCGCGTCTTCGGAAAGTTTAAATTCAAAAAAACTAATACAGCCTTTGTTTATCGTGGAAGGCCTGAAGGAAAAAGAGAAGATGGATTCTCTTCCCGGCGTGTTTCGGGATACGGAAGGGTCCGTTTTAAAACAAGTGGAATCCGATCTCAAGGCGGGAGTTTCTCATTTTATTCTTTTTCTGGTTCCGGAACTCAAATCGAATACGGAAATCCCGAAGCCGTTTTACGAACGTTCGATTTCGACTTTAAAAAAAGAATTTCCGAACGCGTTTTTGTGGATCGATACTTGTATGTGTTCTTTGACGACGCACGGACATTGCGGTCTTCTGCATCGGGACGGAAGCATCGACAATCCTTCTTCCGTAAAACATCTTTCTAAAATCGCCCTGACCTACGCGCAGGCCGGTGCGGACGGGATCGCGCCGAGCGACATGATGGACGGAAGGGTTCGCAGTCACCGTGCGATCTTGGATACGAACGGTTTTTCGAATATTCCAATTTTAAGTTATTCTACTAAGTTCAAAAGCAACTTCTACGGACCGTTTCGTGCGGCCGCGGATTCCGCTCCGGGGCACGGAGATCGTTCTTCGTATCAGATCGACGTTCGCAATCGGGAGGATTCCATTCTTTCTTCGCTTCGCGACAAGGAAGAAGGCGCCGATTTTCTGATGGTCAAACCCGGAATGACTTCGATCGATTTGATCGGTCCGATCCGAGAACAAACCGGGCTGCCGACGGGAGCGTATCAGGTCAGCGGAGAATACGCATCGATTCATTATCTCGCACAAAACGGCTTCTGCGATTTTGACGCAGCGCTTCGCGAAACCTGGCAGATTTTTTCGAGAGCCGGGGCTTCGTATTTAATCACGTATGCCGCAAGAAGAGGAAAGGAGATTTTATCGTGAGTTCGCAAACATCCAATTCAAAGTTGATTTCCGAATCTTGGAAAGGTCAAAACTCCAAGGAACTTTTTGAAAGAGCGGTGAAGGTTTCTCCCGGAGGAGTTCATTCTCCCGTGCGATCGTTCCGATCTGTGGGCGGAACTCCCGTCTTTTTCGCTTCGGCAAGCGGAGCCACGTTAACCGACATCGAAGGAAAAGAATACGTCGACTATTGTCTAAGCTTCGGTCCTTTGATCTTGGGCCACAGAGACCCCGAAGTCGAGGAAGTCGTTCGTGAAACCGCGGGTCTTGCGTGGAGTTTCGGAGCTGCGGAGCCCTACTCTCTCGAACTCGCCGAGTTTATCACAAACAATGTCCCTTGGGCCGAAAAGGTTCGTTTCGTGAATTCCGGAACCGAAGCCGTGATGAGCGCCCTTCGTGTCGCTCGGGCCGCAACCGGAAGGGAAAAAATTTTAAAGTTCGACGGATGTTATCACGGTCACTTGGACGCCTTGCTCGTGAAAGCGGGTTCCGGTCTTGCGGGAGAATCCTCTTCCGATAGCGCGGGAATCTCCGCAACCGCGATCGCAAACACTCTCGTTCTTCCTTTGGACGACGAAGCGGCGGTCGACAAGGTTTTTGAAACCGAAGGGAAGAATATCGCCGCATTGATCATCGAACCTCTTCCCGCAAACTACGGACTTTTGATTCAAAGAAAAGAATTCCTGTCAAAGATCGTCGAGATCGCGAGAAAACACGGAACGTTAGTCGTCTTTGACGAAGTAATTTCCGGTTTTAGAACGGGCTTTCAAGGAATGTCTGGTTTGCTCGGAATTCGTCCCGATCTCGTAACGTACGGAAAAATCATCGGGGGCGGTTTCCCGGTGGGCTGTTATGCGGGCAAAAAGGAATTATTGGATCTCGTCGCTCCTTCCGGTCCCGTGTATCAAGCGGGAACCTTGAGCGGGAATCCGTTCGGAATGAGAGCGGGTTTTGCTACGCTGCGGAAAGCGCAGAGGGATTCCGTTTATTCCGTGTTAGAGGATAGAACCAGGATTCTCACACGAGAAATGATTCGGCTTTTAAACGCGAAATCCGATCGGGAATGGGAGGCGGTCACTCATTCCTCCCTGTTCTGGTTCCGTACAAAAACGAAAGATGCGGTTCGCAGAATCGATCAAATCCCGGAAGGTCACAAAGAGGGATTCGCAAAAGTATTTCACGCTTTGCTAAAACACGGAATTTATCTCGCTCCTTCCGGTTACGAAGTCGGCTTTTTATCCTGGGCGCATACGGATTCGGTGATTGCAAAAACGTTGGAGCTCGCGGAGCAAGCGCTCAAAGAAATCTGATGTCTTCTCTTTGGAAAAATACGAGAATTCTTTTCGCGATCGTTTGGCTGCTTGCCACGGTTTCTTTGGGAATTTGGTGGTTTCTGCTCGGACTCAAACTGACGAATACGGTTGCGGGGCTCAGTTCCAAACTCGACGCGTCCGCCGCTTCCGAAAATCTTCTTCTGCTCGAGCGACAAAGCAGAATGATCAAGATGGAAGGAACGTTTTTTCTTCTGATGTTGTTTTTGGGCGGCGCGACTTTGATTTGGTTTTCTTATCGGGAAACGCGTAGAAACAAAATGATCCACGACTTTTTTTCCACGGTGACGCACGAGATGAAAACCCCTCTAGCGAGTCTTCGTCTGCAGGCGGAAAGTCTTCAGGAAGAATTGCCCAATCATCACGAGAGCAAACTGCTTCAAAGATTGCTTATGGATTCGGTGAGAATCGAATCGCAGATGAATCGCGCGATGTATCTCGCAAGTCTGACAAGATCCGAAATTCTTTATATAGAAAAAACGAACGTGCGCGAAATCTTTCTTTCGATCGGAGCGGATTTCCCCGAACTCAAAATCGATCTGCACTCTTTGGAAAACGTTTTCGTATTCGCGGATCGAAAGGCCCTCGAAAGTATTTTTAAAAATCTTGCGGAGAACTCCTTGAAACACGGAAAGGCGACCTCGCTTTCGGTGCGTTCCGAACGGCAAAGACCCGGACAAGTTCTGATATCGATAGTCGACGACGGAAGCGGTTTCGACGGAAAATACAAAGGACTGGGCGTTCCCTTTTACAGACACGGAAGTTCGAGCGGAACCGGAATCGGATTGTATATCATAAAAAAACTGATGAATAAAATGAAAGGTTCGATGAAAATCGTTCCTCAAGAAATCGGATTCAGAGTGGACCTGATTCTTCCGGGGGCGCCGCAATGAAAGCCAAACTCTTGTTAGTCGAAGACGACCGTTCTCTCGGGGAAACTTTGCAGGAACGACTTCAGAAAGAAGGATACGAAGTCCTTTGGACCGTATCCGCCGTTTCCGCAAAGAAATTAGTCAAAGACGAAAAACCGCATCTCATTCTTTTGGATGTGCGTTTGCCGGACGGAGACGGATTCACTCTTGCGGAAGAACTCAAAGAAACCAAGGATTGTCCTCCGTTTTTATTTTTAACCGCGCAAGCGGGCGCACCCGAACGGCTCCGCGGTTTTGAACTCGGCGCGGAAGAATTCATTCCGAAGCCGTTCCATCTCAAGGAGCTTCTTCTTCGAGTCAAACACGTATTAGAATCTCATAAACATTCCATAGAAGAATCCAGATTCTTTTATAAAGACTACGTCTTGGATTTTCAAGGATTTCAGATTAAAAAGGGAAACGAAGAAATCCCCCTTTCCAAACGAGACTGCGCTCTTCTTCACTTCTTGGTTGCGGAACGAGAACGCACCGTAAGTCGCGCGGAAATCTTGGACAAACTTTGGGGAGAAGAAAGTTTTCCCACAAACAGAACGATCGACAACTCGATCGTGCGGCTCAGGCAAGCCTTCGGAGAAGAAGGAGAACGAGTCATACGATCCGTACGAGGCGTCGGTTATCAATGGACCGGAGAATTAAGAAATGTCGAATAAGCGTTATTCAAACGCGTTAAGCGGAATCGCGCAAAAGATTCCTCCCGTATGGATGATGAGACAGGCGGGACGTTATCACAAACACTACCAGGCTCTCAGACAAAAACATTCTTTCGAAGAATTGTGTAAGATCCCCGAACTCGCGGCGGAAGTGGCGTTCGGCCCGGTGAACGAGTTCGACTTCGACGTCTCGATTCTTTTCTCCGATATTCTATTTCCTTTGGAAGCTTTGGGAATGGGTCTGCAATACACGGACGCGGGACCTAACTTGAGTTTTGCGATCCGATCGGAAGCCGATCTGAAAAAACTCAAATCCGTTGAAGATTCGATTCCCTTTATGCAATTTCAAAAGGACGCAATGAAGCTCACTCGGGAAAGAATTCCCAAAGATAAATCCGTGATCGGATTTGTGGGCGGTCCTTGGACCTTGTTTACATACGCCGTTTCCGGAAAACACGAAGGCAACCTAGCTTTGCCGAAAACATTGACAAATGTCAGAAAAGAATTTTTGAAAACGATAGTCCAATTCTTAAAAGAAAACATCGCTCTTCAATTGGAAGGCGGGGCCGAATTGATCATGATCTTTGATACGGCGAGCGGGGATTTATCTCCCGATTTTTTCGAAGAGATCGTCCTTCCCGGCGTAAAAACCTTGGCCGATGCTTATCCGGGAAAAGTCGGATATTATGGTAGGGGAACAACGACTTCGCACTTCGATTTAATCCGAAACATTCCTTCGCTTGCGGGATTCGGATTCGATCACAGATGGGATTTAAGACAGGTATTCCGCTCCGAAAAAAGAATGATTCAGGGGAATTTCGATCAGGCCTTGTTGTTTATGGAAGGCGTGGAATTTAAGAAAACTCTAATCAACTTTCTTCGTCCGTTCCGGGATCTTTCCCCAGAAGAACGGATCGGCTGGGTCTGCGGACTCGGACACGGAGTGATGCCCAAAACCCCCGAAGACAACGTAAAGACCTTCGTGGAAATCGTAAGAGAGACATTTCAATGATGAGCGCAAAAGAACTGATCGCAAAGTATGACATACCGGCTCCTCGTTACACGAGCTACCCTACCGTTCCCTATTGGTCCGAAAATCCAAGCACGGAAGAATGGCTGGATAAGGTTCGAAATCGTTTAACGCCGGAGAATTCTTCCCTGGCCTTGTATCTTCATCTTCCTTTTTGCGAAACTCTCTGTTCCTTTTGCGGATGCAACACTTCGATCACGAAGAATCATTCGGTGGAGGAGCCGTATATCGATGCGATTCTTGCGGAGTTTTCCAATTATCTGAAAGAAGTTCCCGAAATCGGACAAAGAGAACTCAAAGAACTGCATCTCGGGGGAGGCACTCCGACGTATCTCGCGGAAAAAAATCTCGAACTTCTTCTCGATTCCATATTAAAAAAGATGAATGTTGTTTCCGCGCCGGAATTCTCCTTGGAAGTGGATCCGAGAAGAACCAGAGATACGCAGCTGAAACTTCTCCATGACTTCGGATTCAGAAGAGTCAGTCTCGGCGTTCAGGATTTCGATCCCGAAGTTCAAAGACTCATCAACCGCACGCAGCCTTTCGAAATGACCGAGCGTATCACGGATCTTTCCAGAAAACTCGGATATACTTCCGTGAACTTCGATCTGATTTACGGATTGCCGCAGCAAAATCTCGAGAGCATGAAACATACGGTTCAGAAAACTCTCGAACTGCGTCCGGATCGAATCGCATTCTACAGCTACGCGCACGTTCCTTGGATCAAAGCGGCGCAGAGACTGTTCACCGAGGCCGATCTTCCGTCCGGTTCCGAAAAACGCGAGTTATACGAAGTGTCGAGAGAACTATTTCTAAAGGCGGGGTATATCGAAATCGGAATGGATCATTTCGCTTTGGAATCGGATTCACTTTCCGAAGCCGCAAAGAACGGAACCTTGCATCGAAATTTTATGGGTTATACGACCCGAACAACGGACATGCTTTTAGGGTTGGGTGTTTCCGCGATTTCGGATAGTTGGGATTGTTTCCATCAAAACGAGAAAATTGTCAAAAAATATCAAAAAAGAATTCACGAAGACCGATTTGCCACTTTGAGAGGACATAAGCTGGACGGTGAAGATTTGGTACAAAGATCGTTAATTCTGCAATTATCGACGACCGGAAAGGTTATAGTACCGGAGCAAATTTTGCAGGATGTAAGGCTGTATTTGACCTCCATGGAGGACGATACTTTAATTAGATGGGAAGGAAATCTTCTCTCTTTGACCGAAAAGGGTTGGCCCTTTCTGAGGAACGTTTGTACGGGTTTGGATCTCCGATTGCGGAGAAAAAGCCCGGAATCGAGAGTTTTTTCGAGATCGATTTAGGAACGGACAGCGCGGTTTTCGGTCAAAAAGTCGTCCAATAAATTATTGATTAGCAGTGGCGGTTCCTTCGAGCGGAATCGTATAACTGAATATGGGAAGGCCCGCGTTGACATCGTTATTAAGAAAACTTATTTTAACCTTCTGCTTATTCTTTTTAGGAATCGTTTCCGTTTCGGCCGAGACTGTTCTATTACACGAGGGCGGAAGTTTTCGCGGTAAGGTAATCACGCAAAATCAGAAGACGATTACGGTTCAAACCAAAGAAGGCAAACGGGTTATCGCCAAAAAAGAAATCTTAAAAGTAATCTATAAAGATATCGACGAAGAAGAGGAAGAAAGAATCCGAAACGCCGAGATCAAACGTTTGGAAGACGAGAAACTCACAAAACAAAGAAACCTCGATCTCAAAAAGCAGCAGGAAGAGGAAGAGCGCCTTAGAAAGGAAAGAGAAGAAGCGGAAAAGAACAAACCGCTTCCTCCTCCGCCTCCTCCAAAACCCGCCGTATCGAAAGCCGGAGCCTTGGGAAGATCCGCGATTCTTCCGGGCTGGGGACAGTGGGCGAGCGGAAGAAAGTTCGCTGCGGTCATCTATCCTACTCTTTTCTTGGCTGCGGGTTACGCGGTATATGAGAATAATCGCAAGTATCTCGTTGCTAAAAAAGATTACGAGAGCTTCGGAAATCCCTATTCGACGGATTCCATTACTCTGGCGGCGATCGGAGTCGCGAATCCGAATTTATCACCCGTCATCACAGATCCGGTTGCGTTGTATGTCTACAACCAGGAGTTCAGTCCGTATCAAAGCAAGCGCGAAACGGTAGACAAAGCGTATAAGAATCTTCAGACGAGCATAGGCGTGTTAGCCGGAATATATCTGATCAACTTAGCGGACGCGTATATCTTCGGCGGTCAGATTTCTTCCAAGGTGGGATTTTCGGACGGATCGTCGAAGGGATTGATCTTGGATTACAATCCGATGGCAAACTCCGGAATTCTAAACGGCGGAGCGACTTCTTCCACGCTTGAGTCCAAATACACCTTCGGATATAGATTCCAATTTTAATCCGACTTCGGTTCTATCCTTTTGGGGACGATGGAAACCGATCGTCCCTTGAATTGCTGATTTACAATCTTTTGATTCCCGTAAAAATCGATCCGTGGCAACACAACAACCGGATCATATCATCGTCGGCGCCGGATTTACCGGACTTCTTTACGCCACTCTCTCGGTCTTAAAGGGAGAATCGGTTCTAATCTACGAAAAGAAAAATCGCTCGGGAGGATTGATTCAATCCATCCGCACTCCGTTCGGTCTTGTGGAAACCGCCGCGAACGGAATCTTAAATTCGTATCGATTGGAAGAATTGGCTTCCGCATTAGGACTGGAAATCCTTCCCACGCTCAAAGCGTCTCGGAAACGTTATATTTGGAAAAACGGCGCTCCGAGAAGACTTCCTCTTTCTTTTTGGGGCGCCTTACGCGCATTATACGGGATGTTCCGAATCTCCGCGGGAATCGAACAAGGAGAATCGGTCTATCAATGGGGAAACCGTGTATTGGGTGAAGACGCGGTAAAAAGCATACTTGAGCCTGGACTTGCGGGAGTATATGCGGGAAATCTAAAGGAGATGTCCGCGGAGTTGGTGATCGGCAGGTTCGTCGCATCGGATGAACCTCTTTGGAAGAATTTGCAGAAGCTTTTTCAAAAAAGAAAATCGGAACCCAAGGTTCCGAAACAAAGAAAAGGGACCGTGAGTTTTCGAGGAGGTTTGGGGGAATTGTTAAGCGCCATGGAAGCGAAAATCAAGTCCTCTCCGAATTCCAAGATTTTACAGTCCGAAGAGCCCCCTGCCCTATCGGCTTTGCGAAAAAAATATCCGAAAGCCAGAATCACGTTGGCCTGCGGTTTGGAATCCACGTTGAAAATTTTATCCGCGAGCGTTCCCGTTTTCAAACGATACGAAAAGGTATGCAGAACGTTAGGGGTCGTCACCGCCACACGCTTCGGACACGAATCTCTTCTCGGAAACAAAACGGGATTCGGTATTTTATTTCCACCCGAAGCGGGACTTCGTGCGCGAGGCGTTCTGATCAATTCTTCGATTTTTGCGGGAAGAGTTGCGGACGGGTATGATTCGGAAACGTTCATCTTCGGCGGAGCGCTGGATACGGAAATTTCCAAACTCAAAGAGAATGAAATCGTTGCGATTTTGGAAGAGGATCGGAAAAAAATCGCGGTTCAAAACGGAGTTCCGGTCAATCATTACGTGACGATCTGGAAATCCGCGCTCCCGGTCTATGATTCCGCATTATTAGCGTTCAATCAGGAGTTGGATCGAAGTTTGCCCGAAGGCGTATATGCCGAAGGAAATTTTCGATACGGAATCGGTCTCAGTTCCATCTTAGAAAGGGCGTGGAACGTTATGCGAAACCGTCATGCTCGCTGAGCGGAGCATTCTCCCGTTTTGGGAATATAACCGCCGCGCTGTTTGCAGATACATTCTTGTTTCTGCAATCGAGTCGATTCCAAGCTGAGTTTGGCGATCGCTTCGATGAATTTTCCGTATATACCGGGCGCAGGGATGCGGAAGTATTCGGTAATTCCGTTTTCATGAGCGATTTCTTTGAGTTGTTCTCCGATTTCTTCCAATGTTTCCAGGTGATCGCCGACGAAACTGATCGGATAAACCGCGACCCGTTTGACTCCGTTTTTCCCGAGTTCTTCAAGTTTGTGGATCGTATTCGGTTCGGTCCACTTGGAAGGCCCTACCCTACTCTGAAACGAAACGTGGCATTTTCCTTGAAATCCTTTCGCCCGGAGAAGTCGTTTTAAATTTTCTGCATTCGTTTCGATCTCTTCGCGATAACGGTCGCCTTTTTGGATCAAACGCATCGGAATTCCGTGAGCACTGAAGACGAGATCGATCGTTTCCCAGTTCGATACCGCTTGAAACGAATCCGAATGTAGGAATTCTTTCTTGTTCAATCGGCCTTGAAAAAAATCGAGAATCAAATCCCGGATCGCTTCCAGATATTCGGGGGACGCGTGAAACGGCGGAACCCAGCCTTCTTTTCCGATCGGACATACTTGAACTGTTTGTTCCACGAGCTTTGCGGTGCTCAATACGGTGGATCTGGAAAAATGAGGATATAAAGGAAGCAGAATATTCCGTTTTGTGGGGGTGAGACGTTCCACATCGAACGTTCTGATGTCCGGATAGCCGCAGGTCATCGCGACATCGCCTTCCCAAGTTTCGCCTGTGATTTTTTCGAGGGCTTTTGCGATCGCTTGCGCTTGCTTCTGCGTTTCGGATACGAGAGGAGAACCTCCGCCGAATCCCATCGACTCGTATGTCTTTGCGACCTTGGGCGCTCTTCTTTTTGCGATCCATCTTCCCAGCGCCTTTCGGATCCATTCGGGAAGAGGAAGATCGAATACATAAGGATCTTCGAAAAGATCGATCAGGAATTTTTCGATCTCCGACGTGTTCCGCGGTCCGCCGAGATTGACGAGTAGAATTCGGTTCTTCAATTCGATTCTTCCTTTGTCAGTATAAAAAACCAGTAAGGGAAAGTTCGACGTTCCATTCCTTGAGGTTCATATAATTCTTATATTGACCTAAGTGTTGGGAAAGAATATCGTTTTGACTGAGTCCGCCTTTGGTTCGAAAATGACCGTCTCCGAAAAGCCGGTGTTCGTTGAGTTTCAAGAAGACCAAATAATTGCCGAAAATTCTTCCCGCCGATACGTTGAAATCGATTCCGAATCCGCCGACGTCTCCGATAAAGTTCAGAGCTCTTTGATAATGGAAGTCCCTAAAGTGTCCCGACCAAAATACTCCCGAAAAAGAAGTTTCGAAAATCCATTCGGCGTTCGAATATCTGTATCCTAGTCCGAGCGGGAACTCATAGGTCGAATAAGAAAGACTCAATCCTAGTCCGATCCGATTCAAAAAAACGGGGTTAGCGTCGAAGTATTGGAATACATCGTAGAGAACGTATTTCATAAACGTATATTGAAAGCCCCCCGTAAGAAAAAGTCCCTTCCCTTCTTTGCGCGCATCCGGATCGGAATCGCCGAAATATCTCCTGAGAATGAGGGATTGTCTGTCTTGTTTCATCGAAAGGCGTCCCTTCCCGTCCGCGAAATTGCGAGATCCGATGAACGTGTAAGGGGTGTCGTAGTATGAAAATTCCCGTGTGGAGATTTTTGTTCCTCTTTCGATCGTAGGGTCGCCTAAATAGAAGTCTTCGTCCCTTCCTTCTCCCGCATTGACGTAACGTCCGGTCGTTTTGACGTTCAGATCGGCTTCCCATTTTTTCCATCGCAGGGTGAACCCGAGTCCGCCGTAATTAAAATCGCGCTCATACGTGATTCTCGAGCCGCCGCGCAAGCCGGAAAGGTTGGCGTACTTCGTTCCGGTCTCGAAGATATTGTCTCCGCCGTTGCGTCCCGCAAGAATCGTAAACGAAGATTGGCGGATCAGTTTTTTGAGGAAAGGTTCGTCTTCCGCGAACGGCTTTTCTTTTTCCTGCGGAACCCTCGGAGTTTCGATTTCCATCGGGTTTGCGGTTTGCGCTTCGATCGAAGCGGCGGATAGAAGGAGAATGGCGACTACAACTAGAACGGATTGGATCGTTTGTTTGTTTTGATTCATAATGTTTTTTATTTATGAGCTGTATTGGACTCCGAGGGTGAAACGATTTCACCCCTTGCGACCGCAAAAGCGGATCAAGGCAGATTAGCCGCCCTACCCTACTCACGCAATTCCGTTTTTTAGCGTTCCGAACTTCATGGGACATAGTATTGATTTGACAGATGACGCGCGTTCGGACGATTCTATCCGAAGAGTTCTCCATGAATTCCAAAACTCTAACAACCCGACAGATCTTAGATGAATACGAAATTTCTTCGGAAGAGGAATTTTTATCGAAAGTGAAGGAATGGAAAATTCCTTCCTTGGGCAAAGGAAAATACGATCGGGAAACGATCGAAAAATATTTTCAAAAGGCGCATCGGGACGTCTTTGATTCGACGATCATCGCCGTTTCCAATCAGAAAGGCGGAGAGGGGAAAACGACCGTCTCCGTTTGTCTTGCGGAAGCCCTGTCCAAATCCGCGCCGGTCCTTCTCGTGGATTGGGACGCTCAGGCGAATATCACTCAGCTTTTTTTCGGTTCGGTGGAGAGATCCGTTTTTCATTCTCTCGGCTACAGAGGCGACGAGCCGGTTCCGGTTAAGGATCTTTTGGTTCAGCTCGCGCCGGGTTTGGACCTTCTTCCTTCTTCGATTCATCTTGCGAACTTTACGACTCCCTATGAAAGGGATGATTTCGAATTGCTAAAGGACGCACTCAAGCCGGTGCGTTCGAGCTACAAATATATCATCATCGATTGTCCTCCGTCCCTGGGCCTGATTTTGGAGAACGCTTTGATCGCCGCGGATCACGTTTTGATTCCGATTCAAACCAGGGCGTTCAGCGTTCAGGGTTTGAAGGATCTTCACGCCACCATTCTCAAGATCAAGAAGAAGGCGAATCCTTCCCTCAATCTTTTGGGCGCGGTTTTAAATCAATACGAGGATGCCCGCGCGCTGGCGGGTCTTGCGGACGCGATCCGGAAGTATTTCGAGGTTTTCAAGACCGTCGTCTACAGAAGGGAATCGATTCCTCAGGCGCAGGCGAAGAAGAAACTTTTGGGAGAATACGACGGCAAGGCGATGCAGATGTTTTCTTCCTTGGCGGAAGAAGTGATGGAGAAGATTGCAAATGGCTAAACGTTCTGACTTCGCGGGTATGGATCTTCTTACCGCGTTCGGAGAAAAAGAATCCTCCAAAGCGGAGATCGCTCTTTCCGATATTTCACCCAATCCGACGCAGCCGAGGGTTTTCGGAAGAGAAGACGTTTCCGATTTGGTCGAGTCGATGAAACGCCTCGGCCTGATCGAGCCGATTGTTGTCAAAAAGCAGGGTAAGAAGTATCAGATCGTCGCGGGCGAAAGAAGATACCAAGCCGCCAAAATTTTAAAGTGGGATACGATTCCCTCGATCGAAACTTCCGCCTCGGAAGAAAGATGTTTTGAAATGGCCCTCGCGGAAAACGAAAAGCGCAAAAGCTTAAATCCTTGGGAAGTCGGCCGGGCGATTCAGTTTTTAAGAAAAGAAAAGCGTAAAACCGCCGAAGAGGTCGCGAAAGTTCTCGGGTTCACCGAAAGATACGTGAAGCAGCTCAGTTCCATCGCGAGGCTCGACCAAAAGTCCGTCGCCGATCTTCTTAAATCCGGAAAAGACGCTTCCGTAAAAAATCTGGAAGAACTCTTAAAACAAAAAGAAGGCAGAGGGGGTGAAATGATTTCACCCCGAAAGTCGGCGCCGGCAAAAGTAGTTCTTCAACTCGGCAAACTCACTTCGCAGCAAAGGGAAAAATTCCTGAAGGAACTTTCCTCCCTTAAAAAGAAATACGGACTTAAAGACTAATTCGATTTTTTAATATAATACGGAGAGAATATGAAACTCGCTATCATCGCCGGTCCTCACCGGAAGGTATCCCAGTCGGCAAAGGTGGCCGGATGGATCGGGAAACGTTTGGAAACGCTCGGGCATCAGGCTTGGATTTTGGATTTGGGAAATCATAAACTTCCTATTTGGGACGATTCCTTTTGGGACGGAGGAGAATACTGGGACGGGATTTGGAAACCGATCGAAGCAGAACTGAAAAACGCGGACGCACTCGTATTCGTTTCTCCGGAATATTCGGGAATGGCTTCCCCCGGTTTAAAGAATTTTATTCTTTATTGCAACACTGCGACGGTCGGCCACAAGCCGGTTTTAATCGCTACCGTTTCCGCGAGCCGGGGCGGCGCTTACCCCGTTGCTGAACTGAGAATGAGCAGCTACAAGAACACGAAGCTTTGTTATATCCCCGAACATATCATCGTGCGGGACGCGGAACACGTTTTAAACGGACCGGATTCGGTGAGCAAAGAGGATTCTTATCTGCGGGATCGAATCGATTTCGCTCTTAAAATTCTCGTGAGTTACGGCGATGCTTTGAAGGCGGTTCGCGATTCGGGCGTTACGGTTAAAAAGGAATTTGCGAACGGGATGTGAACCGTTTCGATCCTTTGGTCTTGTAAATACTCCGGTGTTTCAAGTTTAGAATTTGTCGGGATCCTGCAGGTTTAAGCGGGACTTATAGGAGCTTCCCGGTTTACTTCGATCCGAAAGTCGATTGCTTTTTTTAAAAAGCGATTTGTCGGAACAAGGATTGCGATCTTTTACAGGATGATTTTGTAAGCGGGTTCGACAGCGGATCGAAATTCATCCTGAGACGCAGAAGGTTTGTGAAACTTCGATCATTTTTTTTGAGAAGGATCCGTGATCCTTTAAAACTGAAATCACGTCGTTTGCCTACGGAAGAATTCTCCATCGATTGTAGAAATTTGAATCGTTTGTCGACCTGCGAAGCCGCGTTTTAGGAGAATCGTCTCAGATACGCCAAGTGAAACCCGGAAAGGCTCCGTTAATCGGCCGGAGTTCCGTCCACTTTCCGGGAATTTCCGAGACTCACGACCCAATCCAATGACTTCGTTGCGAGCAGCCATGTCCCAAGGGGCAAGGCGACGTTGACAAAGCCGGTGATCGCGATCGCAATCCAAGAAAAAGCTTCCCCCCAAGCGAACGGACTCCAAGCGTGCATCAGATGGATGAGGATCGGATGGAGCAAAAAGATTCCCATGCTATTCTTCCCGACAAAAGCGAAAACGGAGATCAAAGTTTTATGTCCCTTTCGTTTCTGAGAGTTCTCGACCCAAAAGAAAAGAAAAAGGAACATAGCCAAAGGATAGAAGAGCAGGTGATTGGAGGAATCGAACTTCCACAGAATTCCCGCGAGAAAGACGACTGTCAGATAAATCGAAATTCCGACCCAAAGAAGTTTTCTGAGAGAGTAGGGGAGGGGTGAACCCGGCTCCTCCGAAAAATTCAGAAATTCCCCGGGGGCTTTGAACCATTTTCCGGCTAACAATCCGAAGGTGAAAAAGAACAAAAATCCGCCGAACAAAATCGGTTCGATCGTTTTAACGGCGGCGTTTTCGGAAAAACGAAACGCGTGGTTGGCCGCAAAGTTCAAAAGAAGGGACACGGACAAGAAGATCAAGGCCGCCTTTTTCGTGTTATACTTTTTGCGGATCGCGTTCATTGCCGGAAAGATCAGATAAAAGGAAATCAAAAGAGGAACAAAGTAATACGGGGCGCACCAGGTTCCCAAAAGAATGCCGTATAAGTATTCTCTTATGTCCGGAAACGTTCCGAGTTTTATGTAAGCCGCCAAAAGACTTACGATGAAATATGGAACGAGCAGTGAAAGGATCTTGGGTTTCCAATAGTCTCTAAAGTTGGTGGGTTTTAAAAAAATTCCGGAAGAAAGGATAAAGGCCGGAACTCCGAATCTCGATAGGTTTGAAAGAAATAAGGTTAAAACGGAAGCGTTTTGATCGGGTCCGAAATACTGATAATACGAATTCACGTGGATGAACACGATTCCCGTGATCGCAAGGCCGCGGATAAAGTCCACGGACTCGCTTCTCCCTCCGCCGGAACCGTTTTTCGGAGGATCGGAAAGCAGAATTTGAGAAGGCCGGTTCGATAGAATGCAGATAAAAAAGAGAATACAAAGCCCGAAGAGATCCATAAAAAGTGAAAGATTCGAAGTCATAAAAGAGTGTACTTTTCCGGGGGAGTAGAATTAATATTCATCTGTCAATATGCGATTTATCGGTAAAGAAGCAAATATTTTAGGTCGGTTTAAAAAATGAATAAGGTGCAGATCCCTGCCGGCGGCATCATCTTTCGGGAAGGGGAATCGAATAACGCGATGTATGTGATTCTTTCCGGTCAGGTAGAGGTTTTCTTTACGAGGAAGAATATCGTTCAACGTCTCGCTGTGATGAAAAAGGGAGATTTTTTCGGAGAGATGGCCTTGTTCCGCGCGATGCCTAGAACGGCGACCGCAAAGGCGATCCTCGATTGTCAGCTCGCGGTGATCGAAAGCAAACAACAACTTGAGAAATTTCTAATCAACAATCCGGACTTCTCCGCTAAGATGGTGAGAATCCTCGCGGATCGTTTGGCGAACACGAACGCCATTCTCATTT
Organism: Leptospira yasudae; assembly: GCF_003545925.1. Classification (NCBI taxonomy): domain Bacteria; kingdom Pseudomonadati; phylum Spirochaetota; class Leptospiria; order Leptospirales; family Leptospiraceae; genus Leptospira; species Leptospira yasudae. Next base: position 297,753 of record NZ_QHCU01000006.1, read on the forward strand.
CCAAATTGGAAGAATATTCGGGTGAATACGAATACAAGGTTCCGGAAGAATAATTCAAACGAACCTTCGAAGCCGAAAAAAGCGATCTTCCGTGCCTGCGAGCTTCGTTCCGAATCGTTATTTTTATAAGTCCGTGGAGAAAACGAGGAACTTGTCCTTTCCCGTTTTTTTCGCTTTGTAAAGCGCGGCGTCCGCGTTCTTGAACAATTCGTTCGTATCCTTTCCGTCCTCCGCAAATCTGCAGATTCCTCCCGATACCGTTACGGCCAAACCGTACTGGCTCATCGAAGCTTCCAGGAGATAGTTTCGAAACCGATTTGCGGCAACGAGTGCGTTCTCTTTCGGAGTTTCGGGTAAGATCACGGCGAATTCTTCCCCGCCGATCCGGCAACAGATGTCTTCCTGACGGAACGAATACAACATCGTTCCCGCGATCAAACGGAGAATGTCGTCTCCGAATCCGTGTCCGTACGTATCGTTGATGATCTTGAAGTTGTCCACGTCGAAGATCAAAAGACAAAAATCCCTTTGGTATCTCGCGCTTCGATTGATCTCCTTGTTGAGAATGATGTTGAAGTATCTTCGGTTGTAGATCCCGCTCGTTTCGTCGATGACAGTATTGAGGATGATCTCTTCGAAGGAATAGAGTTCCACGATCTTCGGATTTTCGATGATTCTTTTTTTGCTGAAGATGTAATCTAACATCGATACGACGAAGTTTACGCTTCTCCCCAAAGAGGAACTCATGTTTTCTCCGTGGTTGTAGATCTCCTCCCAGAGTTCTCTTGCGTCGTTTTCTTGAATTTCAAGGTGGGATATGATTCTGAAAAAATCGGAATAAAAGAAGGGATTGTTTTCGGAAAGTTCGATGATTCTCGTTTTGAATTCTTTCAAACCGGACTCGTGATCGTGAAGGAGTGATATGACCTTGGTCTTCAGGTCCGGTCCGATATTGCGGATGCTCTTGAGCTGTTCGCTCATTCGGATCAATTCGAGCCTCGCAAGACCCGCCGTGTTTTCGGAAACATCGAGATGTTTCTCCGCTTCCAAAAGTTCGCTTTCGCTGAGTTTTGAAACTCTTTCGTAGAGTTCCACCAAACCGCGAAGTCTGGTAATTTCATCTTGCTGGTTCAGGTCCATAACCTTACCGCCTTCTTTTTCGCACGAGCCTTCCCGAATCGAACAGGCTTCTTTTACAAACTTTTGGTTCGAAGGTTTTTTCGGTAAACTAAATAAACGAGGTCCTTCTTGAAATTAGTGTTTGAAGCAAGTTATAATCTTACACTAAGTTGTCCTGTATGAAAAATGTAATCATCACGGGTGCAAGTTCCGGAATCGGAAAAGAATTGGCCAAGCTCTACGCGAAGGCCGGAGCGAATGTGGCTCTTACGGCAAGAAGAAAGGATTCTCTCAAAAAGATTGCGGAAGAACTCAAGGCTTCCGGCGCCAAAGGCAAGATCGTTTTTGCGGCTTTGGACGTTTCCGATTACGATCAGAATTTTAAAGTGATTCCTAAGCTTGCAAAGGACTTGGGCGGTTTGGATTTGATCGTGTTAAACGCGGGCATTTCCACTTCTTCTTCCTTTGGAGGAAGAAGTTTCGAAGCGGACAAACAAGTGATCGAAACCAATCTCATCGGTGCGATGGCCGGTGTGGAAGCGGCTCTTCCGATTTTTCAAAAACAGAAGTCCGGTCAGATTGTCGCGATCTCTTCCGTCGCTTCTTTTAGAGGTTTGCCGGGTTCCGCGAGTTATTCTTCTTCAAAGGCCGGTCTTTCCACATATATGGAAGGTTTAAGAGGGGAAGTAAAACGTTTCGGCATCGCCGTGACCGTGATTCATCCGGGATTTATCGACACTCCGATCAACAATCAGATGAAGTCTCGTCCGTTTGTCGTCCCGGTGGAACAGGGCGCACAAAAAATTTATAAAAGAATTGAAAACAAAGTTTTATCGGCTACAGTTCCTTGGTTCCCATGGGCGTTCGTGGGATATCTTATGAAACGGATTCCCGAATTTTTATGGTCGAAGATCAGTCCGAAATAAATCAACCTTTGGAAAGAAGAAGTCCGCAAAACGGAACTCCCATCCGTGTTTTGTTCGTTTGCCTCGGAAACATCTGCCGTTCTCCCGCGGCGGAAGGCGCTTTTTTGGATTTGATTCAAAAAAGAAATTTAGAATCCTCTTTCGTCGTGGATTCCTGCGGTACGTCACGCTATCATATCGGAGAACTTCCCGATCCGAGAGCAAGACAGGCCGCGCGCAAAAAGGGAATCGAACTTTCCCACAAGGCGAGACAATTCCGTAAAGAGGATTTCCGGGAATTCGATTACATTCTCACGATGGATAAGTCGAATCAGAAGGACGTTCTGTATCTCGCTTCCTCGGACGAGGAACGGAAGAAGGTGCAGCTCTTTCGATTCTTCCAAAAAGATTCCAAAAAGGATCTCGAAGTTCCCGATCCGTATTACGGAACCTTGAAGGATTTTGACGAAGTGCAAAATATCGTTTCCGATACCGCAGAAGACTTTCTGGAATTTCTCCTCTCTAGAAAACTGGATTTAAAAGCCTAATCCGGGAGGAAGATTCTCACACATGAGTGAATCCAGGAAAAAGAAAGTAGTCATCATCGGCGCGGGGTTCGGCGGTCTTCAGGCCGTTAAAAAACTCTCTCAAAACGAAAACCTCGACATCACGGTCATCGATAAAAAAAATCACCACCTCTTTCAACCCCTACTCTATCAAGTTGCAACCGCGGTTTTGAGCCCGGCCGACATCGCGATTCCTACGCGTTCTCTCGTGGGGGAAAGCGAGAACGTCACGGTGGTTTTGGGAGAAGCGACCAAGATCGACACGGCGACAAAAACGGTCTATTATCAAAACACTTCCACAAATTATGATTATCTAATATTGTCGGCGGGAGCTAAGTCCAGTTTTTTCGGAAACGATCACTGGGAAAAATACACGATCGGTCTGAAAAATCTCAAGGACGCGCTGAAGATTCGCCACAAGCTTCTGATCTCCTTCGAAAAGGCGGAGCTTTCCGGAGATCCCGAAGTCGTAAAATCGCTGTTAAACTACGTGATCATCGGGGGAGGCCCGACCGGCGTGGAGCTTGCGGGTTCCATCGCGGAACTTTCCCACCAGATCATTCGGGACGAATTCCACACGATCGATCCGGCTTTGTCCAAGATCACTTTGATCGAAGCTTCTCCGAGACTTCTGATGACATTCGACGCCTCCTTGGGTGAGTTCGCAAAACACCGTCTCGAGAAAAGGGGAGTGGAGGTTTTGACCGGAACCAGAGTCGTCGACATCAACGAACACGGGGTTCAACTGGAAGGGAAGACGATTCCGACTGAAACGGTTATCTGGGCCGCAGGGGTTCAGGCAAACTCGATCGCTGCCACGTTAGGCGCAACCTTGGACCGGGGCGGAAGAGTGATGGTCGACGAGTTCTGCAACATCGAAGGTCATCCCGAAGTATTCGTCATCGGGGATATCGCGAATTATTCGAAAGGTCTGGAACGTCCCTTGCCCGGAGTTTCTCCGGTTGCGATGCAGCAAGGCCGTTACGTCGCGGCTCTCATACAAGGCGATCTCAAAAACAAAAAACGGAAACCGTTTCGTTACGTCGATAAGGGCTCGATGGCGACGATCGGAAGAACGGATGCGATCGCGCAGATCGGTGCGATCAAGATGAAAGGGTTTTTCGGTTGGCTCGCTTGGTTGTTCGTGCATTTGTTCTATCAAGTCGGCTTTAAAAACAAGGTGACGATTTTGATCACTTGGGTTTGGTCTTACATCGCGTTCCGTGCGGAAGCGCGCGTGATCCAAGACGAGATCAGCGCGAACAACAACGGATCGGTCTGATTCTCCGTAAATCGGCATGCGTTTGTAGCGGCTTAAAACCGGATAAACGCATGCATTCCGACATAAAAAATTCTTGAATACTCCCCTCTAACAAGAAGAATGATCCGAAATGAATCCGGCGTTTTGGACAGGAAAGACGATCGTCGTCACCGGAGGTTCTTCCGGAATCGGAGAAGCCGTTCTCGCTTCTCTTTCTAAAATCCGCTGCAATCTCATCAATCTTTCCAGAACGCAGCCCGAGTTGTTAAAACGAAAAGGCAGTCTCGCGGCCGATCTGATTCATATTCCCACGGACTTGAGTTCCGAAAAGGAAATCGACAAGGCCGTTAAAAAGATCTCCAAAGACTATCGCGGAATCGACGTCTTATTCGCCAACGCGGGAGTTACGACTCATTCGCGTTTTGACGGAACAAGAATCGAAACGTTCCGCAAAACGTTCGATATCAACTTCTTCGGTCCTCTGTATCTCATCCAAAGATTATTGCCTCAGATCAAGTTGGCAAAGGGTTCCGTGATCGCTACGTCGACCGTCAGCGGTTTGTACGGAATTCCGGGAAGAAGCGCGTATTCTTCCTCTAAGTCCGCGTTACACGCGGCGTTGGAAGCGGCGAGAATCGAACTCTCCGAAGAAGGTTTGTCGTTTATCATTTTTTGTCCTCCTTATACGAGAACGAAACTCCGCGCATCCGGTTTGGACGGAGACGGAAATCCTTTGAACGAAGCTCAGTTCCAAGGGAAGAAGATCAAATCTCCCGAAGAAGTCGCGGACAAGATGCTCGCGGCCGTGGAAGATCCAGAGTCGCGACTCGTCATTATGGACAGTTCCGGATTCTTCTTAAAGTGGCTGCGTAATATCGCACCCGCATTTTTAGAACGAACTCTATTCAAAAAACTTTATAAAGATTTTCACTAGAAGGAAAGCATGGAAACTAGAAGCATTGTCAAAGAATTTCAGTTCGACTATCCTCTGATGAGAGTTTGGAACGCGGTTACGGTAAACGAAGAATTGATTCACTGGCTCGCCGATAAGGTGACCGGTCGTCCGAAAGAAGGCGCGAACTTCGCGTGGACTTGGAGACTCGGAATGGAAGGCGATCTCACGACCAACGGTATTTATAAAAAGATCGTTCCTTTAAAAGAATTGATATTGCTTTGGCAGGATCATCCCGCGGGAGATATCGAGCTGAAGTTGGAATTCCATTCCTTAGGAGAGAATTCCTCCAAGTTAGTCGTAACCAATTCGGGTTATCCCGTAGGCGATAAATACGACGTTTGGATCGAAGCGGCTTCCGAAGGCTGGGAAGAAGAAGGCAAACATTTGAGAGATTATCTGAAAAAATCTTGAACGCGTAAGGCCTCTAAAAAAGATGGTAAAAGGAACCTGTAGGAACGGTGATTTTACCTGTGGAACTACCTGAATTAGAGACATACTTTCAAACGCTCACAGACCTCACCGATACCATCGCCGTAGTCAATTCTCCATACGAGTCGGACTTCGAACATGACATCGGTCAGTTAGAGCAGTATTTTACGGACATCGCTTCCAGACCTTGGGAAGCTTCCGAAAGAGATTACTTCAATCTCTTTTCCAGCCACTTTACCTTTCACGTAAAGATCGTGGAGGAAATCATTCACGAAGCAAGACGAGTTCTGATTCCCGAAAGACGAATCTACGTCAAACGTCTTGTCGCTTATCATAAGCACGCGGAAGAGTGGTTTGCGGAACTGCAAAAGAAACGCAAACAGTTCTCCCAGAAAGACATGGTAACTGCCTGATTTCATTTGACAGCTACCCGCTTCTCAAAGAATCTGAGCCGGTGACTTTACCGGCTCTTCTTTTATCGACTTATCTCTTCGGGAGAATCTCTTGAAGTCAAAACCCTTTCTCTGGTACCCGATTCTTCTCTTTGCCGCAATCTTTCTATTCGATAAACTTTTCTTTTTGGACAAGGTTCGCGATTACGTGAAACAGGAATTCACGTATATCTACTACGACGTTAAAAAGGAACTTCTTCAAGAAATCGTTTCCAAATACGGAAGCGGGGGAGAATTCTCCAAGAACTCCGAAAAAAAGAAAAAGCTCATGATCCTCATGGGTTCTTCGCGGATGCTTTACTTTCAAAATTCGGATCTTCAGGCGTTTTATCCCGATTGGGACATCTACAATCTTTCTTCCGCAGTCACGACTCCCGCGTATTATCTTTATTTTCTGGAAGGTCTTGCAAAAGGCGGGGTGAATCCCGATCTGATCGTGATCGAAAGCGATCCGTTTCAATTCAACAAGAACAGCACTACATTCAAAAAATCGAATTTAGCGAACAGCTTCGATCCGATTTTTATCCTGAAATACGCGTGGACCCTCGGCAAGGAAAACGTGAATTACTATTTCGCGAATTACCTTTTCGGAGTGAGCTACAACAAGCCGTATATCGGAAACGTGATCAAACGTCTGAAAAACGAGAACTTCGAAATCGGAGAAATGCTCAAGTCGATGACGATCGCGACTCTTAAAACCGATAAGGGGAATTCGATTTCTCCGGCGGGCGCGTATGTGGAAAAGGATTTCGGAAAAATTCAGGAATCGGCCCGTAAAACGGTGGGGTGGATTTATCCTTCGTACGCTCCTTCCGAAATGCAGTATTCGTTCTATGAGAAAATTCTAAACTTACTTTCCGAAAAGAAGTGGAATGCGATGTTCGTGAAACCGGGGACTTCTCCGCCTATGGAAAAGGTTCTGAACGAACTGAATATTCCCGAGCCGTGGTTTCGGATCGTAAAACCGATGCATGAAAAAGCGGGAATTCCTCTCGTGGATATGAGCAAAGATTCTTTTTATTCCTGCAACACGTACGCGGACAGCGGCCATATCTCCTTGGATTGCTACCGTCCGTTCATCCGATTTATTTTGCTTCACTACTATCTCGACAAGAAGTAAATTTCGCGAAAGCCTCCTGAGTAAGGCTTCGGAATTTCTTGACTTTTGGATTCTACCCTTTAACGTTTGCGGGAAGTTTTCAAACTTAAAGGAATAATCATGAAACGACTCTGCTTGTCTCTTCTTGCGGTCCTTGCCGTTGCCTGTTCCACCACTCCGGGAGTGGAGAACAAAGGAAAGGATCAGGAAATTCAAATTTTACCTCCGAATATCCGCGTGGAAAAATATAAGGAAACCTTCAACATGAAGGCGGAAGGTCCGGTGACGACCGATTGCGGCGGCAAACCTTGTACTCCGGAACAGCTCGACGGTTTAAAACCGGATCAAATCAAGAAGTTCAAAAAGAACGGAGCTTGGAAAGAATACCAAGAGAAGGAAGATTCCGCGACTAAGAAGAAGATCAGCGTTCTGATCAGAACGGGCGAATACAAGGACGATAAAAGAGAAGGTTCGTGGAAAACCCTCTATGAAACCGGAGAAGTTCTTCGCGATACTCCGTACGTCGGCGGCGTGAAGGAAGGGGAAGAGAAGAAGTTCAAACGCGACGGAGTTCAAACCGAAAGCACCACTTACAAAGCGGATAAGAAACACGGTCCGTATTGGAAAAAGAACAACGAAGGTCTGATGGACGAAGAAGGTTCTTATAAGGACGATCAGAAAGACGGACTTTGGACGGAATACTACGCGGAACCGGGTCAAAACGGCGCGAAGAAGAAAGTTTCCAATTACTCCAACGGACAAAAACAAGGAGCGGAAACCTCGTATCATAAGGACGGCAGCACGGTTCAGAGCGAAGGTTCTTACAAGGACGATCTGAAAACCGGAATCTGGAAGACGTATTACGATAACGGTTCGATCCAGATGGAAGGCGGTTACAAACCGAAGTTGGAACCGGGAACCGAAAAGGAAAAAGATCCGAAAGAAAAGAAGGCTCTTCGTTCCGGTTATTGGAAAGAATATTATAAAAATGGGAACGTCTTCGCCGAAGGCCAAAGAGAACACACTCGCAAAGGCGTTTGGAAGTTCAATTGGAGCAACGGAAATCCCGCTTACAAAGGCGAGATGATGAACGAGTTCATGATGTCTTCCGCGGAAGCGTATAACAAGGAAGGACAGCTGATCGGAAAAGGGAAACTTCAGTTTTCGATCATGAACATCGACGAAGCGACGAACGAACTCAAGGCGAGCTATAAGCCGGATATTCCGTTTACATATTACAAAAACGGAAACAAGCAGTTCGAGATCGTGAGCGACGCGAAGGCGATCGAATACGACGACAACGGTTCTAAAATCGGAGAAGGTCCTATCATGGTGGGAACCAACAAGAAGAACGGTTGTTGGACCGTGGGTTCCGGTAAGGTGTATTACATCAACGGAAACGAGAACAAGAGAATGGGAGAAATGCAAGGCTGTAAATGACGAGGCCTATCATTTATAGCGAGTCTTATTCTGAAAAGAACTCATGCAGAGCTGTCCTAAGAGTCGCTCTGCAGGCTGTAAGTGATTGCTTTCTATGGGTTTGTTTCTCGGCTGCGTTGAGAAACAAACCCAGTCTTTAACCCAACAAATTGCTCTCTATAAATCGCAATTTGGGTAAATGCTTTTTGAAATTCTCCGATAATATCGTATGAGTTCAGAAACTTCTTCCCGCGTTTTTTGGAAGCGCGACCTCGCAATTTTTTTCCCCACCGCCGTTTTATTTTTTATACTCGGTTTTTTTCTAAGAACCTGCGGCCAAAACATCAACCGCACCGCGAAGGTGACGTATAACGGATCGTTTACGCAAGGAGTTCTGGTTTCGATCGATCCCAAGACGTTAACGATCGCCGATCCCGATCAGGAAATTCCTTTGGAAACGGTCGAAAAGATAGAATTCTTAGCGGATGAAAAAACGGCCGATGCGTCGTCGGAACTTTCCGCGAACGATAAACTGTTTGTAGGAACGTTTCAGCTCACCGTCGGTCCTCACAAGGGAACGCTTCAATTTTTCGGAGGCAAAAACGGAAGACTCGTCGGAGTTTTGAAGTTCGCCAATTGGGGGAAGGGGAAGCCCGAGTTTTTGAGCGGAATTTTCACGAAAGGAAATCAGATTCAGTTCGTCCGTTCCTGCTCCGGCGTAAAATGTTCCGAGATCGGAAGCAGCGTCCCGTTTTCGCAGAAGTATTCCGGCGTGTTGGAAGGCCGTTCGATCAGCGGAACCTATCGCGGGAACAACAGCTCCGGAAATTGGGACGCAAAACGGTAAGGTTGTCGTAGTTCCGACGATCCTCTGTCAAACGTTCGACGCCCCACCCTGTTTTGGGTGGCGGGGCGGGTGGTGGGAAGTTCCGGTAATTTTCCCTATCACAAAATTCCATTGCTGACAACCGCAAAACTTCCGCGTGTCGGTTGTCGTACCTACGACAGCGATCCCGAATATTCTTTGACGATCGGATCTCGTTTCGATTGGACGCCGGTTCAAACGCAATTTCCCCGTCGCACTTTCGATCGAAACGACTCGCCTCCTTCTTCTCCGAAGAATGCTTGAATCCGATCGCAGGTTGTCGAATTCTTACCCTATGGAAAAAGATCCGCTTTCCGCAGAAGACGTAGAGTTTGCTCGAATCAAACTGGAAACTCTCAAGAAAGAATTGGGAAAAGAAATCACCGGACAAGACGAAGTCATCCGAAACGTTTTGGTTTGTTTGGTATGTCAGGGGCACGTGCTTCTGGAAGGAATGCCTGGGCTCGCGAAAACCCTTCTTGCAAGATCGCTTTCGAGCGCCTTGGACTTGGACTTCAAACGAATCCAATTTACGCCCGATCTTTTACCCGCGGATCTTGTCGGAACAGTCGTATTCAATCCAAAAACCACGGAGTTCGAAACGAGAAAAGGTCCGGTTTTTACGGGGGTTCTCCTCGCGGACGAAATCAACCGCGCACCCGCCAAAGTCCAATCCGCGCTTCTGGAAAGTATGGAAGAAAAGACGATCACGATCGGAGATAAAACGTATAAACTCGATAAACCTTTCTTAGTGATCGCGACACAAAACCCGATCGATCAAGACGGAACCTATCCGTTGCCCGAAGCGCAGATGGACCGATTCTTTATGAAAGTGAACGTGAGTTATCCCGCGCTCGAAGAAGAGATCGCGATTCTCGATCAACACGGAAAACTCAACACACAAAACGGAAAGATCACGAAGGTCGTTACCTCCAAAGAGATTCTAAAACTATCTTCCCTCCTCGACGACGTATTCATCGAAGAAAAAATCAAATCCTATATCGTGCGTTTGGTCCGAAATACGAGACCGGAAGAAAGAACCATTCCCGAATTGATTCCGTATATCCGTCACGGAGCGTCTCCGAGAGCGTCTTTAAGCATATTAAAAAGTTCTAAAGCGAACGCGCTGTTAAACGGACGAACCTACGTGATTCCCGAGGACGTGAAAGTTTCCTTGGTGGAGATTTTAAGACATAGAATCCTTCTTACCTTCGAGGCGATTTCGGAGGAATTGGACGTGGAATCCTTGATCCGGACCGTTGTGGAGGCGACTCCGGTTCCTTGACCTTCGATTATGATCCGTAAAGAATTCTTATCCATCCTTTCGAGTCTCGAACTAGGGCGCAAAACGCGCTCGTTTAAGGAGAAGGCAGGAAGTGCGGAAAGTTCCAAACGGGGAAGGGGACTCGACTTCAAGGACGTTCGCCTTTACAGCTTCGGAGACGACACGCGCCTCATCGATTGGAACGTAACTTCTCGCTTCGGAGAATTGTATGTGCGGGAATTCTACGAGGAAAAAGAAAGACAAGCTATTCTTTTCTACGATGTTTCCGCATCGATGGAATGGGGAACGGGAGAATTCTCCCGCGCGGAAAACGCGTTTCAGGTTCTTGCGCTCCTATCGTTGCTCTACGTTCAAAAGGGAAACCGGGTTAAAATCGTTCTCTATTGCGAGAAGGTGGAATGGGAAACGGACTTCTTAAAATCCAGAGACGAACTCTTACCCGTTCTGAAAAAGATTTCCGTTCGCGAACCCGCATCCGGACAATCGAATCCCCTGTTACCGTTTCAATATCTGAAAAACCGGGTTCATAGACACGCGGAAGTCTTTTTGTTAAGCGACTTTATCGGAATCCGTTCCCTGAAAAAATACGCGGGTTTGAAAAAACATTATTCTCTGCACGCGGTTCGTTTCCGAGATCCCGTCGAAATCGACCCTCCGAAATCTCTTTTATCCTTTTTTTATACGCGCGATCCGGAAGAGAAAAGCGGGGGCTTTTTCGGCAGAAGTCTCTCGCCCGAATACGAATTAAAATCGCTGCGTTCCTTTTTCCAAGGCTCCCTGCTCGACTTGACGGAACACGAACTCCAAACCAAGGATCTGATCCGGTATTTTTCGAAATGAAATCGTATATTCGGATCTTCGTATATTCCTGGATTTTAATGTTTGCCGGAGCCGCGAGTGCGGAAACGGTCGAGTCCCTTTCTCCCGATCGAACCTTGGTCGCCCAGAAAATCCGATACGAACTAAAATGGTCTCTCGGAGAAGTAAAAGACGTTCGTTTTCCCGAAGCGGGACTTCATTATCTCGAGAATGCGCCGGATATTCCCTGGTTCGAGGTTCTATTCTCCGAAAAAAAGGAAACGAAGCTGATCGTGGAGTTTGCGTATTACGTAACGGGAGAATATCCGATTCCGGTTTCTTGGACGACTGCGGCGGGGATGAAAGAGTTTTCCAAAAAGACGATTCTTGTGGAATCGGCGATCGCCGATAACGATACGGGGCCGGCGGATATCATTCCCCCGTTGACGTTTTCCGGTTCGTATCTCGGGCGGTTGATCGTCTTTTTAATTCTGGCCGCTTTGCTGTCGGCCTTTGCATTTTACGCGTATCGAATCTACTCCGGGAAAAATTCTCCGTTAGACGCCATCATTCAAGCCGAGCCGACTCTCGAAAGAATGGAAATCTTCGAAATCCGGTTGAACGAACTTCTCAAAAAAGATCCGATTCCCGCGAGGGAGTTCGCGCGTCTGCTTTCCGGTTATATTCGGGAAAAGTCTGCGAATCTTTCGGGAAGGAAAACCTCCGCATTCACCGAGGCGGAGCTATTTCGATTTTTATACGATCAATTTCCGTTCGAAGAAAAAGAACTTCAATCCTGGAGAAAGTTCTTAACGGAAAAAAAATTCAGACCGGGTGAAGCGTTTCTGACAAAGGAAGACGCGGAGGAAAAATTCGCTCATTGGAAAGGAGTTTGGGATAAAAGATGAACTTCGAATATCCGTATGCCTTTTTTCTTTTGATTCCCGTCTGGGTTTGGGCCTTTATATATTATAAAAATGGAATGTACTTGAGAAAAATGGAAATTCGTCTTCCCGGAAGAAGGGAAGGAGCTCTTTCCGGACTCGAAACATTCGGTAAACTTCTTCCTTTTTTGCGCCCGATCTCGATCAGTTTGTTGATCGTCGCACTCGCGGGACCCGGAAAGAAAACGACTTTTCTTCCGAGCGAAAAGGAAGGAGTCGATATCATGATCGCCCTCGACGTATCCGGTTCCATGTCGAGAAGCCGCGACTTTCTTCCCGAAACAAGACTGGGCGTTTCCAAAAAACTGCTCCGAAGATTTATCGAAAAAAGACAAAACGATCGATTGGGTTTGGTGGTATTTGCGGGAGCCGCGTATCTGCAAGCGCCGTTGACCGGCGACAGGGAATCTCTGAACGAGATATTAGGAACGATCGAAGAGGAAACCGTGGCGGAGCAAGGCACCGCGATCGGAGACGCGATCATTCTTTCCACATATCGATTGAGAAGTTCTCAGGCAAGATCCAGATTGATCGTATTGATCACGGACGGAGTTTCGAACACTGGCAAAATCGATCCGGTAACCGCAACGGACCTTGCGGAACATATCGGCGCTAAGATTTATTCCATCGGAATCGGAAAGGAAGAAAGTTCGTACGAGATCAATTTCGAAATTCTACAGGAGCTTTCCGCGAATACGGGCGGCCAATTTTTCCGAGCGGAGGATCCAGAGGAAATGAAAGCGGTGCTTGCATCGATCGATTCTTTGGAAAAAGATCCGTTGCAGGCTCCTCCTCAGGAAGTTCGCGAGACCGAATATCAGATTTGGCTCTACCGCGCGCTCGCGGTTCTTCTCTTTGATTTGATGTTGCGGGCCTTCTTTTTCAGGTATTACGTATGAACCAGGAATTTTCCCCGTATCTGGCCGACGTTTTTTACGCGCTTGTCGCCGTGTGGACGATATATTCCATCCTTAGAATATTCGTGATCTTTAAAATTAAGGAATGGAGAATCATTTACCCCGGTTTGGAAAGGAGTTCTTCGTTTCCCGAGGCCCGATTCGTTTTGACGAGGGTCTTTTTGATCTTCGCGACCTTGGTCTGTGTCTTTCTATCCGGATTGAAAACCGATTATAAGGACGAAAAAAAAGAGGAATCTTTCAAAGGAGTCGATATACTCTTTCTCGTGGATGTAAGTCTTTCCATGCAGGCCATCGACAGCAGCCCGACGCGTTTGGCGCGGTTTAAGGAAGTTTTGCTGCGGATGTTGCCTTCCCTTTCGGGAAACCGATTCGGGATGATCGTCTTTGCGGCCAGTCCGTTTTTGTATTGCCCGATGACCTCGGACGTCGCCGCGTTTTCGGACTACGTGCGCGGTTTGGACGTGGACATGGTCGGGGATCGGGGAACCGACTTGAACAAAGCGTTTTTAAAAGCGGATGCGATTCTTAGATCGGAGAAGGTATTTCGAAACCGAATTCTCGTTCTGGTGACGGATGGAGAGGATTTAAACGATCCGGAAGCGATCGCTTTTCCCGCGAGTTTTCAAGTCTGGGCTTCCGGAACGGAAGCGGGCGGACCGATCGCTTACAACGACGAAGATTCCGGTTTGAGCGGGTTTCTTTTAAAGGACGGAACCTTGACGCCTAACATCAATTCGGCGGGGATCATTCAGTCCAAGATGAACCGAAGTTTTTTACGAAATCTGGCGGATAAGAACGACGGAAAATTCTATTCTTTGGACGAGAACCCGCCGGACGCGGAAAGTCTAAAAAAGGAAATCTTGGCCTTAGAGGAGAATTTATATTCTCGAAAGAAGGACTTGAAACGTTCGGAAGGTTCCGGCGTTTTTCTGTTCGCGGCGGTTTTGCTCCTGTTGGCGGATTGGATTCTCGTGGAATCCTTTCTTTTTCCGAAACGTAAGACGGATGTGCCGGTATGAAGTTGATTCATAAAATCTTATATTCAATTCATCTTATGATTCTTTTGATCTGGAACGGATGGGCCGAATTGTATGCGGTCGAACTCGATCCGGGCGGGAACCGGGTCAGCGAGGGACTCGAACACTACAATCAGGGAGAATATTTCGAATCCCTTCGGTCGTATCAGGAAGCGGAGCCGTATTTCCCGGACGATTCGAGACTCGAGTTCAATCGAGGCGCGGCGGAATTCAAATCCGGAAACTTAGACAAAGCGATTCGTCATTTCGAAAAATCGGCGAATTCTTCCTCTCCCGAAGTGCAATGGAAATCCAGATTCAATTTGGGGAACAGTTATCTGCGCGCCGGAGATCGCAAACGTGCCGCGGAAGAATACATCAAGGCCCTAAAGATCAATCCCGATCTTCAAGAAGCCCGGAAGAATCTGGAATATCTTCGTAAAACCCCTCCGCCTTCGCAAAACCAATCTAAGAATTCGAATCAATCCCCTTCTCAGAATCAACCGCAATCCAAGGGCGGTTCCAACTCCGGCAATCGGACACAAAGCGAAGACCGTCTTTCCCAAAGGGACGGAGGCGGCGATCCTCACGATAAACGAGACCGTCTAACCGAAGAGGAATCAAAACGTATCATGGATTCTCTGGACTTAAACAAGATCCGCAGAAAAAGCAGAAAGAGCCGAGACAGAGAGGTCTTTTGGTGAAAAAGATCTGGCTTGTTTTTCTCCTATTCGCTTATCAATCTCTCTCGGCGGACGAGACGAAATTCTACGTTACGCGAAACATGTTTCATCTCGGAGAGGAATCGTATGCGGTTTTCGAAATGGATATGAGTTCCAAATTCGCGATTCCGCAAAATTCCTTTTCCAACGGGGACATCACCGTATTTTACGCGGGCTCCGAAGAAAACACTACGATCATCAACTTTCAAGTATTTCGAAAACGCCTTTTGAAATTTCGAATCAAGGCCTCCAAACAGGGGGTTTTCACGCTTCCTTCCGTAAGCATAGAAGTGAACGGTAAAAACTTTACGCCCGGCCCGTTGCAGGTTCAGGTGCTTGCAAGATCGCAAACCGCAAAGAGCCGCGGTTCCTTCTTCGATCGATTCTTTCAATTTGAAGGCGAAGAACTTCCCGAAAACGCGGATCTCAAGGTGATCTTTCAAACGAGCAAAAAAGAAGCGTGGATCGGAGAACCGATCATCGGTTACTTTACGTTGTATTACAGGGACGTGCGTAAACCGTATTTCGATCGCAATCCCGCCGATTCGATTCAGTTTCCGTATTTCAGAAGCGAGATTCTAACCGGCGTGGCGGTTAAAGTACCCGAGCAGGTTTTGTACGAAGGAAACATCTACGACATCGCAGTCTACAACAAGGAAATCTATTCTCTTATTCCACTTCGCGCGGGAGAATTTCATCTGGGCAAGACGACGTTCTCTTTGGAAGGTCAGCTTCAATCCTACTTCAATGTAAAGACGGTTTCAACGACTCCGAACCAAATTCACGTTAAGGAACTGCCCAAATTTGCGGGACATTTCAGCGGAGGTGTTGGAAAATTTAAAGCGAACTTGAAACTCAAAAACGAACCCGAACACGTGGAAGTAGGGGACACGTTGTATTTGAGTTTAGTGTTGGAGGGAGAAGGGAATCTTTCTTCGGTTTCCGATCCTCTGCGTTCTTTTTGTAAAGCGGAGAAGGATTGTATCCCCTCCGCCACGTTGTATGACACATCGAGAACCTGGAAGTTCACCGAATTGGAAAACTCGGGATACGGATTTTATTCCATCGCAAGATTCGAATACGGAATTCCGATGCAGAAGACGGGGCTTTGGAAACAGGAACCCGTCGAATTCGTTTTTTTTAATCCCGACTCGGGAAGTTATCATACGGTCTCGATCGAAATTCCTTCGGTGAACGTTCTTCCGGCCACTCGAAAAAAAGAAAAACAGAACGAATCCGAATCTACGAACCCTCTTTCCGAAGGATTGCGTCTTCCGATCTTATTTTATATCTTCGGTCTCGTATCCGCATTCTTTGTCGCGGCTTGGACTTGGTTTCGATTCCAAAAATCGGACGCCGTTTCCGTTTGGATCGAATCGCTTCCGATCCTATTTCCTATCTTAGGAGTTCCGATTTTAAAAGAACTTGACTTGCGAACGGGAAGCAAACGAGGCTTGGTATTAAGGCAATCCCTTTTGTCGAAAGGGGTCCCCGAGGCGGACGTTTCCTTTCTTGTGGAAATTTCCAAAGTGGATGCTCACTTTGCGGAACTCGCTTCCCGATTGAACTTTCAAGAAAGAAACAATCTGCTTCGAATCGCGCATCAATTTTTAAAAACCCAAAAGAAGGAGGAAAGCCAATGAGCGAAGAAATCAAAGGAAGGATTTCCGTAGAGACGGAAAACATCTTTCCGATCATTAAGAAATGGCTCTATTCGGAAAAAGATATTTTTATCCGCGAACTCGTATCCAACGCGAGCGACGCGATTACGAAGCTGAAAAAAATCGCGTTCTCCGAAGAATTCGAAGGCGGAACGGATTACAGAATCGACCTCGATTTCGATCAGGAAAAACGAATCCTGATCATCGAAGACAACGGGATCGGAATGACTTCCGAAGAAGTCCAGAAATACATCAATCAAATCGCGTTCTCCAGCGCGGAAGAGTTCGTCAAAAAATTCCAAGGCGAAGGAGCGCAGCCGGAAATCATCGGACATTTCGGTTTGGGATTCTATTCCTGCTTTATGGTCTCCACCAAAGTGGTGATCGAAACCAAGTCGTATAAAAAAGGTTCCACCGGAGTCGTTTGGGAAAGCGAATCGGGAACGGAATTCTCCTTACGTTCTTCGGACAAGGCGACAAGAGGAACCAAGATCACGTTGTATCTCGATTCCGATTCGGGAGAATACCTGGATCAGTGGAAACTCAAGGAGTTGATCCGCAAATACTGCGACTTCCTTCCCGTTCCCATCCACGTAAAAAACGAACAGGCGAATAAACAAACCCCGCTTTGGTCCGAAACTCCTGCGTCCGTGACCAAGGAAAAATACGAGGAGTTTTACAACTATCTCTTCCCGTTTTCGGGAGAACCGCTCTTTCACGTTCATCTCAACGTGGATTACCCGTTCCGTCTTCAAGGAATATTATATTTTCCTAAACTAAAACACGAACTCGACGTGAATCAGTCCGGGATCAAACTCTACTGCAATCACGTGTTCGTAAGCGACGACGCGAACGACTTGGTTCCCAAGTTTCTAACCGTTCTCAAAGGAACGATCGATATTCCGGATCTTCCTTTGAACGTTTCCCGCTCGTATCTGCAGAGCGATCCTCTCGTCAAAAAAATCTCCTCTCATATCGTCAAAAAGATCGCGGATCGATTGAACGAGGAATTCAAAAAGAACGAAGAGGACTTCCGAAAGAATTGGGACGAGATCTCAATTTTCGTAAAATACGGAATGCTCACCGACGACAAGTTCTACGAAGCCGCAAAGGATCTCGTGTTTTTCAAAACCTCGAACGGCGAGATCACTCGTCTGGAAGATTATTGGATTAAGAACAAGGAAAAGAACAACGGCAAAGTGTTCTACGCGAACGAATCGGAGACTTCTTCCGTTTATATGGATCTGCTCAAGTCGCAAGGGCTCGAAGCGATCCTGGTCGATACGAGAATCGATTCCCATTTCGTTCAGTTTTTGGAATCCAAAAACCCGGATATGAAGTTTCAAAGAGTGGATTCCGAACTCGCGGACGGGGTGGTGGACAAGGATCACGCTTCTCAGATCGTAGATGCGGAGAATAAGACTCCCGCCGATCGCGTGAAAGAACTTTTTGACAAGGTTCTAAAACGCGACGGGTTGGAAATCAAGGCGGAACCTTTGAAAGCGGAGGGAGTTCCCGCGGTCGTGCTTCTTCCCGAACATTTGAGAAGAATCAGCGAGATGAATATGATGGGCGGTCAAAAACCACTCGATCTATTAAAGAATCACACTCTCGTGATCAACACCCGTTCCGCGCTCGTTCAGAACATTCTCGGGCTCGCGGGAGGAGTAAATTCGTCTAAGGCCGATAAGCTGGTGCGCACAGTATACGATATGGCCCTGCTTTCTTCGAAGATTTTCGGAGAAGCGGAGTTCGCCGAGTATATCAAACGCACTACGGAAACCCTGGAGGAATTAAGCGCTTCTTAAATTTCCCGAAAAAAGACTTGGAATTCCGAGGTTGATCCGATACATATACTGTGCGTTTTATGATGGATCGGCTTCGGATACAATTACTTCTGATATTCCTTCTCGGTTCCGCGGATTATATGTCCGCGCAAGGAACCGCGCCGGTTTCCAAACCTCCCGAGGAAAACGGAGACATCCATAAGAAGGACGCGGCCTCTCTCGATAAGGAATACTACGAATATTATTTCCGAACGATCCCGGACGTGGGCGCCCTTGAAAAGGCGAAACTCGAATACAACCTCATCCGTTCCTTTAAACTCGAATTAAGAAGAAGGGAACCTACCGTAACCCAGGAATATCTGAAACAGATCAAGGCTTCGAGCATCCGATACGAAAGGGTTCAGCCGGATTCGATCTGGATGCGCGGAATCCGCAACCAGATGCAGCATATTAAGTTTCAAGAATATATGTATATTGTAATATACGAGAAGTATTTTCTGTATATTTCCTACGAGATCAATCCGTCGCGTTACGTGATGGAGCCGTATCAGGTGCAGCTGATCTTCCAGAAGGAAAATCCGTTTTTTATCAAGCTGCCTGACCCTTGAAAATCCAGTAATAGATTCCGGCTCCGATGATCGTTCCGGAAAAACAAAGTCCGATCAGGGCGAACATCTCCAGAAAATCGAAATCGTTGATAAACAGGGAATTCTTTTTGATTCTCGCTAGGACTCGCACTTTGCCGAACGTTTCGAAGGTCCGTCTGCGCACTTCGATGCTGTCTCCGACGCGGAGTCTTTGAGAAAGATTTTCGTCTACTTGTTCGGTGATTTCGTATAACTTGCCGGATTCGTCGGGCACGCGATACGATACAAGATACGCTCGTTTTCCCGATTTTTCCACGCGCACGGATTCGGTAAGAGTTCCGAAAACGGTCGGCCCCGGTTCCCGCAGACTTTCATAAACTTGATCGAGATGTTTGTTTTCGCCGGAAACGATCCAATAAAAAGGAAGAAAGAATAGAATCGAACTCCATCCGAGCGTAAAAAGAATCTTATAAAACGGAGTTGAGTACGATGAATCCATGGGATGAGAAAAATCGAGTTCTAAACCGTTAGTTTTCAATTCCCTAAGATTATTACAACCAGATAAAATAGGGTCGAACGGGTAAATTCAGGATGGCGACGTTTTTCCGTTTTGCGAAGTTCGACGTATGAATCTCTCCCGATCTCAATTCTTGCGCTACTTAGGGAAGGGCGCGGCGGCATTGGCTCTCGTCAAGTCCGGGGCGCTTGCCGCAACCTCTTCGTCAAAAACAAAGTCGAATCGACAAAACAAGGAAGGCCTTCTTCCTTCCAAACAAAACTCCTTTCCTAAATTTCAACCGATCGCGGCGAGTGAACGAGACGCATTGATTCTCCCGGAAGGTTATCGTTACGGAACGATCGCACTTTTCGGGGATCGTATCAATCCGCAAGGAGATACGTTCGGTTTTAATTCCGACTTCAATTGTTTTCTTCCTTTTGCGGGTAAGAAGGACACGGGTCTTCTGTGGAACAATCATGAAACTCTCGGAACCTTGGAATACTACGTCAACGGATACGACAGTCAAAAACAGGGACCGAATCTAAGAACGGACAAACAGATCGAACAATATCTGTATGCGTTAGGCGGTTCGGTACTTCGAATCGCAAAACAAAACGGAGAATGGAAACTTTCTCCGGATTCCAAATACGGCAGAAGGATCAACGGTCTTACCGAGTTTCGTTTGACCGGTCCCGCGGCGGGAAGCCCAGCGCTCGGAAATACGAACAAGGCCGTCGGTACGTTCGCGAACTGCGCGGGAGGAACCACGTTCTGGAATACGATTCTTTCCTGCGAAGAAAACGTGGAATGGGTCATCGAACCGTGCAAACTTCCGCACGAAACACATTACGGATGGGTAATAGAGGTCGATCCGTTCGATCCCAAGTCGACTCCGGTCAAACACACCGCACTCGGAAGATTCGCGCATGAAAACGCGGCTCTCGTGTTGTCTCCTTCGGGCAAACTCGTGGTCTATATGGGGGACGATGCCAGGGACGAATTCGTTTATAAGTTCATCTCCAAGAATTCCTACGATCCTTCTCTCGGAGCCGGGAACTCGAGTCTGCTCGAGGAAGGAACCTTGTATGCGGCCGATTTCGAAAAGGGGATTTGGATTCCGCTCGATTTCGAGTCGAACGAAACATTACGAAATTCTAAAAAAGAAAACGGAGAACGAAGATTCGGATCGCAAGCGGACGTTCTCGTTCGTTGCAGGGAAGCGGGAAAGGTTTGCGGAGCGACGCCGATGGACCGCCCCGAAGACATCGAAATTCATCCGCTGGACGGAACCGTTTTTATCGCGATGACCAACAACGATAAACACGGAAATCATTTCGGTCAGATCGTCCGCATCCACGAAAAATCGGGGGATCACGCTGGATTGGAATTCGACTATGAGATCTTCGTCGCGGGAGGAAACGGTTCCGGTTTTGCGGCGCCGGACAATCTCGCGTTCGACAACGCGGGAAATCTCTGGATGGTCACGGATATCTCCGCAAAGAACTTAAACAGATCCGTATATAAGAAATACGGCAACAACGGTTTGTTCGTGATTCCCACGCAAGGCGCGGACGCCGGTAAGGCGTTCCAGTTCGCTTCTTCCCCCACGGGTGCGGAACTTACGGGACTTTGGTTTACGCCGGATCAAAAGGAATTGTTCGTTTCGGTGCAGCATCCGGGGGAAACCACGAAGGACTATCAAAATCCGACGAGCCGATGGCCGCAGGGAGGAAACTCCCTGCCGAGGCCGGGAGTGGTTGCAATTTATCTAAAGTAGTTGTGTTGTCGCAGCCGGTCTGTCGTCGACCGAGGCGGGACGGATTATTGCGCGGCGACTTGGATGGCTTCGGCTTCGGTTGTTAGGTGGGTGAACGGTTTCCAAAGTCCCAAGAGATTGAAGATTTGGATCACCTTGTCCGAGGCCTCGGTCAGAATCAGTTTTTTGCCGTCGTTGCTCAGTTTGTTTCTCAGCTCGAAGATCGCTCGGATTCCGGAGCTGGAAATGTATTTGAGTTCGCTCAGGTTGAGAATGACGACTTCGGGATGAGGAGGGTCTATGATCTCCTGTTTAAAATCGGTAAAACTGCTTTCATCCAATCTTCCGTCGAGTGAGTAAACGAAAACGCCCGTCGAAGTTTCTTTCTTTTTAATGCTCAGTTGACTCATTGCTTACGAACCACTACATGTAATTTTTTTTTGGAGAGGCTAAATTCAGCTTTTGCGCCCGGCGGAAAATCGTAAATCGTTTCCGCAAGAGAATCGATCGAAATTCCGCCCTTCATTTCGGAAATCAAACTAAAACTATCCGAGACCGTAAAATGGTCCAGAGTATACCGAGTATGTTCCTTCTTTCGAAGCTCTCTACAATAGACTTTGAAAAACGGGGATTGTTTGTCAAAACTTGTATCCGTATTTTCACAGGACATAACCCATCCGGTCGAACCCGCGCCCGTATAAACCAAAAGCCCCGAGCATTTTTGTTCCTCCATTTCGTTTCCGTGGTGGATGAAAAACCGGCTCGTGAGATCGGGACTGTTGTTTCGGATCGAAATCTCGCTGATCCCCTGTAACGTGCTGACCTTTCTCCCGTCGGGATACTGGATCTTCACATCGATGAGAGGCCATTCTTCGATGGCGGCGTTGGACCAGCCGGTTTCCAGGGCTTTTTTGATATCTTCCACGTGAAAGGAGAGAAGGGCGCCTACTGACGTCGGAGGATCCGAATTACAGCCCAAAACGAGCGTGTCCACGGCGTGGTGCGCGACGAAGGTAAAATGATTGTCCCCGCCGAGCGCGATCACGAGATCGAAATCGGACGGAGGATGGACGTCCATATTCTTTCGAAAGATAAACGTGCTGTCGGGGAAAAGCCGTTTGAGAGTTTCCCGGTTCGCGAGTTGTCGGAGATGCGATTCGTGGATTCTCGGAAACGAATCGTTTTGAATCTTATAAATTTTTTCGATTTTTTCGAGAGAACCCCATTCTTCCAAATCCAATTCGAACTTGGTCCGTTTCCCCAAGATGAGAACCCGTTTTGCGGACTTTAATCTCTCCAAAGACATTGATTGATCCAAATACAGGACCGTTTGGAAAACAGAAACCCATTTTTCGGCAGGAAAGAATTTTCGGAGCCGCAAATTTCACGCGCGCGCCGGTTTCTTCGAACAAAAAAATCCGACCCGAGTCGAATCAAACCAAAATCGGTTCGGAAGAAACGTCCTGATCCCGATCCTCGTCCCTCGATTCTTTTTCGGCGACGATCGCTTTGAGAGTCGTCATAATCATACGGAACTTGGAACGGTTGCCTACGAGGCGATAGAGTTCCACGAGATGTTTGAGATTTCGGATGTTTCCCGGTTCGCGGGAGCGAAGTCGTTCCGAATATTCGATCGCCTTGAAGTATTCCTTTATCTTTCGAAGCGTAAAGGAAGTGTAATACAGGAATTCGTTATCGAACGGAAACTTGGCGACGTAGTTTTCGGAGTAGTTCGCCGCAGGCGCGTAGTCCTTCTGATGAATGCAGATTCTTGCAAGTTGTTTGTAAAGACCCGGATCGGAATCGCTGATCGAGAGGGCCTTTTCGAAAAGATTCCTCGTCTGCGAAAGGTTCTTTTTTCGGATCTGCTGAATCCCTTCCTTGACGAGAAGATTGTATTCGTCCCCCGCGGAAGGAACCTTCTGCAAGGAAATCTCCGTGGGAATTTTATATGCAATTTTCATAATGGAAAGATCGTCCGTGACCTCTCCCGCGTGGTTCAGAAGTTTTTCGAGATCGTGCAGATCTCCGTTGGCGAGTTCCACGAGCCTAAGGAAAAGCGTTTCGTCCTCGTTCATAAAGGTTTCGTCCGTCCCCGGTCTGCGCAGGAGAATGTCGTCTCTTCCGTCCGAACCGATAAACAGAAAATCGTTCGGTTCCAGTTTAAAAACGCGGATGATCGGCTCGGACGCATTCTCCGTAAAACCGATCTTACGAAGAAGCAATTCGGGGTCCAGAAAACTCGCTTTTCCGTCTCTGTAAAGAACCATCCAAGGATGTTCCGCGTTGATCGAATACAAGGCTCCGGTTTCGTGATCGATGAGAGCGATGACCGCAGACACGAGCATGCTGCCGTCGAACGTGACGAACACGTTCTGCAATTCCGTATAACAGTCCTTCAGCCATTTCTCGGGCGTTTTCTTTTGATTGGAACGGGAAAGCTGCGTTCTTGTTACGATCGCTTTGAAAACCGTCCCCATCACGAGCGCGCCGCCCGCGCCTTGGATGGATTTGCCCATCGCGTCCGCGTTTAAAACGACGAGATAATTCTTGCCGTTCAAGGTGATTTCTTGGATGGAACAGAGATCGCCTCCGATCTCGGAATTCTTCGTGCGGAAGCGGAATTCCTTCTTCTGTTTGAGAATGGATTCGATCTTCGTGTTCTCGTCGCTGTAACGCAGGGAAGTCAACGGTTGAATGAGAAGGGAAGTGAGATAATAATCCCCGTCCTGTTTTTCCTTGAGGGCCTGGACTTCGTTTAACGTTTCCTGAAGTTCCTGCGTTTTTTCCTCCACCTTTCTTTCGAGAAAAAGCTGATGATCGAGAAGTTCCTTTTTCATATTCACGAAAACTTCTCCCATCTGACCGAGTTCGTCCGTGCGGTCCAAGTCGATGATCGTGGTTTCGTCTTCGGAAGGATTTTTCATCGCGAAGTTGAGAGCCTTGACCGCGTTGATGATGTCCCTCGAAAAAAGATAGGATACGAGAAGAATTCCGATAAAGATCGAAAGAGCCAAGAGCCCGCAGTAGATCCAGAGATTCCGGGTAGTCGTATGCAGCTCCGTTTCGTCGATCAAAAGTACGAACTCGAGAGCGAGATTGGTCAGTCCCTTGTTCTCGTACGGGATTCGCGTGAGATAAAAGTATTTTCCTCCGAACGAAAAACGGTTCCCGCTTTTGAGAGAATCGATCGGATGCAGTTTCAGATATTCTTGGATGAGGGGACCGGATGCGGAGATTTGTTTCTCCTTTTCATAGATCGCCATTTGAACGTCGCTCGAACCGGTGATGTTCTCCGTGAATTTTTGATCCACGACCTGACCCACTAAGACCAAGGAACCGTTGCGCAGCGGAGAAGTGACTCGGAGTCCGAGACCGCTGTGACCGAGTTCGAGGGTGGAGGCGATCTTGCCGTTCAGCGCTTCCTGAACGATTTTTTGTTTGGACTTGTCGTCTCCGAAATCGCCGGGTCTGTGAAACCGATATACAACCTTGCCCGAAGAGGAAATCACTTCGAAGATCGAAAGATCGTACTGTTTCATGATTCCCAAAAAGTATTCTCTCTGAGAATCCAAAAGACCTCGGTTGCCGGAGCCCGATTCCAAAATCGAAATCGTTTTGGAATTCCGTTCCAGCTCTTTGAGCATAAAACGGATCGTCTCTTCCTTGTGTCTGAGTTCTTTTTGAAAATCGACGGATTTGTCGAGGGCTCGTTTATCCTGAGGTTCGTTTTTGACTCGGTCGATCATCTGGATAAAGGTGACCGCTAAAATCAAAACGAGAAATAACTGACTTGCACTTAAGATTAAAAATATTTTTTGACGGAAGCTCATAAAAACTCGCTGAAGTTAAAGCTCGAACGGATTGGTTTTGTTTTTTCAGCATAAAAAACGAATTATCACTTGAACCCAAAGCATATAAAGTTAGTTTAGAAATCCACCGGTTTGGCGATCGGGAATGTGAAAATCTCGTTACAGAAATAAAGAGCTTTATGTCCCCAGAAGAGAAACGAATTCAAGAATTAGAAGATGAAAACAAACGACTCAAACGGCAAATAGAGAACACGGCGCATTCTCCTTATCTGAAAAAGGGAATGGCGAGCGTTCGTTATTACGCCAGAATCTTCCGCGAAGAGATCGTGGAGAACGAGATTCGGGGAAGAATCGACGAAAGTCTGGGAACCCTCTACGAGATCAAAAATTTCGTACATCGTTATTCCTCGTTAGCCGGACTTGATCCGGATACGATCCGCATCATCGCGACCGAGGCCACGCAGAACATCGTGGAACACGGCCAAGGAAAATACGCGGAAATCGAATTAGAATTACATAATGAAGTTGTGAATCCCTTTTTTAAGATGTCGTTCAAACACGAGATGCAGCCGGGGATGAAATACACCCTTTCGCAGATCAACGAGAACGTGAAAAAAGGCGACTTCTCCTCCGAGCTGTTCGACATAGAAAGTTCGCGGGGCAGGGGAGAATTCCTTATGAAGGAACTCGCCGACGAAAGAAGGGTATTGAACGGGGTCGAGATCACTCCCGAAGGGAACAAGGTTCATTACTTCAAACGCGTGCTGATCAACTATCGCGATCCGAAAGGGCCGAGAGACGTAACGAGTTTCGACGAGATCAAAGAAGAAATCGACCGGCTCGATCCGGAAGAAGCCCTCTGTTACTTTCATATCGATCACAGAAAGAGCAAACTTTCCTCCGTGACCATAGTCGTCACTTCTTCCCGAGAAACAAAACTCAGAACGCTGATGGAAGAAGCGGGTTTTTATCTGGTCCACAAGGACAAATATTATAGAGCCGTGTTTTGTTCGTTCGAACCGACAAAAGAATTCACTCCTTCTGAGTTGGAAAATCTTTTCGAAAAAGTCCGCAAACAAGTGGAGATCGAAAAGGAATGAACGCCGGTGGAGGCGAAGCCGGAACCGGCGGAACAAGCGGTGCGGGTTCGGGCGGAGGATTTCCGTTTCATCCGTTCCGTGATTTTTTACTCGGAGAAGTTCTATTCAAAACCCTGCAGGAAGACGGAGTAAACGTCGCGGACGCCGAAGCCGCCGTTCTTTCGCATTTGCCTTCCGATAAAAAGAATTTCGTATTCACGCCCAACGCAAAAAAACAAACCCTTCTCAATCTTTATCCCGAAAAAATCCGCGGCCTTCTCAAATCCAAAAAAGGAAACGAGATCAAACAGGAATTCAAGACGATGATCTCGAACGAAGGAAGAATGGATCTCGCGCTTGAATTGTTGGAATGGTTGTTCACCGGATTCGACGAACGGGAATTGTTAAACGAATTGTTTTCCCTGATTCTGAACGATCGGATTCCTTTGCGGGAAGGATTTCTGGATCGTTTGAAAAAGAATTACGAGGAAGAAGTTCTGAAGGATTTGGAAAATATAGAATAAACGGTTATGCCGTGATGCGACCCGCCGAAGGCGGGTCGGTTATCAGGAGTAAAACTTAAGCTGCGATTGTGGATGCCGGATCGACGATCACGTCCGAACCGCGAAGGACTTTTTTGCCTTTTTCCGTCCAGACGGCTCTTTGAATCTTGATGATTCTCAGCATGTGAAGAATTCTCATCACTTGATAGGTGAGATCCAACTCGAACCAACGGAACGCGAAGTTCGGAGAATTCGGATGCGCGTGGTGATTGTTCTGATACAATTCTCCGGCGATCAAAAAGTCTACGAACAAAGTGTTTTTGGAGTTGTCCGGATTTTCTTTGTGGTTTCTATAACCGTACATGTGACCGCACCAGTTTACGATCGCGCCGTGAAGCGGTCCCATCAGCCAATGAATCGGAAGTAAAAGATACCAGCCGTATTGTCCCGCAGGAACAAAGTAAAGATAGAATAACGTGTAAAGGGTTCCGCAGAAAAGTCGGAACGTCCAAGAATCGCTCAGCGCGTCGATCGCCGGCCACTCGGGATAATTTCCTTTGAATTCTTTTTCTACGCTCGCTTTACGATCCAGGATCGATTCGTAATTCAGAGCGGTCTTCCACATCATATCCAAAAAGCCTTCGGATGCAACGGGAGAATGCGGATCTTTTCCCGTATCGCTGTAAGCGTGGTGTTGTCTATGCATGATCGCGTAAGCGCGGGGATTTAAGAAGGAAGAACCCTGTGCCACGCAGGTAAAAAGATAAAAAAACTTTTCCCAGAACTTGTTCATTTTGAACATCGCGTGCGCCGCGTATCTGTGAAGAAAGAACGATTGAGCGAAAGCCGATAAGAACCAATGCCCGATAAAGAACGATAGAATGATCGCCATCTAATAAACTCCTGTTGAAAAATAGGAGCAGGTTGCCCGGGCTAGGTTGCAGAAAAGTTGCGGCGATTTGAAAAAAAAGAAGGGGAAAGAACTTCGGTGAAAGGATTCGCTTGGGCGAATTATTTTATGAACCGGAGATTTTCGTCGAATGGATGTCTTTTGTCGCGCAAAGGGCCGAAACCTCGACCCTTTGGTTTAGAAAAGAAATGCGAACGGATTATTTTCCTTTGTGAACCGATTTTACGGGAACTCGGATCGCATCCACTTTGATTTTGTAACCGCCGGAAACGGTAACGATTCCTTTGTAAAGATCGGAAACGTCCGTTACTTTGGCAATGAACCAGCCGCAGGTGCGCGCTTCGTCTTTGTTTTCCGGCGCGCGATACCCGT
Source organism: Leptospira yasudae (assembly GCF_003545925.1). NCBI lineage: Bacteria > Pseudomonadati > Spirochaetota > Leptospiria > Leptospirales > Leptospiraceae > Leptospira > Leptospira yasudae. The sequence goes on from NZ_QHCU01000006.1 coordinate 325,474, forward strand.
CGTCGGCTCCGAGGTCCGCCATGATTACGATGGTACCGATTTTAAGATCGCTTTGTTTCGCAATCTCGGTCGCATAAAAAAATTTCGTCCAAACCTTATTACCGTCGTGCACTTGAAGAAACTCCGCTTCGTTTTTCGTCTTTGAAGAAGGAGCGGTGAGTTGTTTTGCGAGATGGACGTGAATCCAAGGCTGGTTTTTGAATTCTTCTTTCGTGATAAAAAAATCATCGGGTTGAATGTAATGCGCGTCTTCTTCAGCGAAAAGGATAGAAGGAAGAAGCGCGATAGAAAACACAAGTGCGATGGTCGCGCATGCGGAACGGAAACGGTTTTTCATTTTTGACTCCTTGTCAAAGATTCACTCTAAATTGATTTTATAGATTTTAATCGGATCGTCGCCGATCGATTCAAGGAATCAATCTGACGTCCGTCCTAATTTAGGAAACAAATATTTTCATAAATTTGAGACGATCGCATAACACGGTGTCCGTTTTGGATGTGCGGTCTTATATAAAAATAAAAGCCGATCTTAAATCTTGTTTGATCCTATTGAAATGCTCCGGAGAGTAACTGAATCGGAGAGACTTCATGAAGGGAAAGAAAATCGGAATCTTAGGTTCGGGAATAGTAGGGCAGACGCTGGCAAACGGATTTTTAAAACACGGAGCCGAAGTAAAGATCGGAACAAGAAATCCGGGAAAACTCAAAGAATGGTTGTCTAAAGCGGGAAGCGGAGCTTCGATCGGAACGTTTGCGGAAACGGCGAGTTTCGGTGACATTTTGGTTCTTTGTTCGAAGGGAAACATCGCATCCGAAGTGTTGAAACTGGCCGGAGTAGATTCGCTTGCCGGAAAAACGGTGATCGATACGACCAACCCGATTTCGGAAGAACCTCCCGTAAACGGCGTATTGAAATTCTTCACAACATACAATGAATCTCTAATGGAGCAATTTCAGAAACAGGTTCCGAAGGCGAACTTCGTAAAGTGTTTCAGCTCGGTTGGAAGCGGGTTGATGGTCAATCCAAGCTTGCAAGGAGGAACTCCGAGTATGTTTATCTGCGGAAACGACGAGGCCGCGAAAAAACAAGTTCGAGAAATCTTGGACGCATTCGGATGGGAAACGGAAGATATGGGAAAAGTAGAAGCGGCCCGTGCGATCGAACCGCTTTGTATTCTTTGGTGCATCCCTGGATTTTTATCGCAATCCTGGACGCACGCATTCAAAGTGCTGAGATGATTGACCGGTCGGTTTTTTAGGTAGTTTCTTAAAAGCGCTCCGGTTCTTTTATGAGTCGTTAGTTTTTTAATGCCGATTTGTTCGCGTTTTAATTTGTAAGTCTATGGTTTCGGTTTGGCCGATGCGGATCTTGATTTAGTTCCTCCGGCCGCTTCCAGAAGAGGAATGATCGCCGAACGTTCGTAAGCCGTTGCAAGAGAAAGCGCCGTATAACCGTCCACTTGGTGATTCGGGTCCGCCTTTTTGTCCAAGAGCGCCTTTACGAGTTCGGGTAGATCGAAGTAAACGGATAGATGAAGGATTCTCCAGCCTTTCGTTTCCGTATTCGGATCGGCTCCTTCGTTTAACAATTTGACTGCAGTTTTCAGATCCTTCTTATAAGCGGCTTTGACGAGCGCGTTGTTTTTAGCGGTCTGTTCTTCCGGTGTCAACGGGGTCGCGGCGGTTGTCGCCGTGTTGTTGGAAGGTTTCGGTTCTTCTTTCGCCTGATCGGAGATGCGCGCATTCGGATTCCCTGCGAATGCATAATCGAATACGACTCTGGATTCTTGTTTTCCTTTATGAAAGAATAACTTTCCCTTGGAGTAGGTCGGATGTTCGATCTTTGTCACTTCCGCAAGATTGGTTTGAGAATCATAGACGGTTCCGAAATTCTTTCCTGTGAAAAGCTCTGCGATCAAACTTTGAGCGGTCCAGGGCGCCCATGTCGCGTAATAACCTTCAAAGCCCGCCTTTAAGAAAGGCGCGGAATACATCGAGACCCTGTGTTTCGTTTCTTCCGCGTCGATCACTCCCATATCATAAGCCATATTGCCCGCGGTAAAACAAGCGCCTAAGAAAAGTACAATCGCCCCCGGCGCGGGCTTGAGAGTATTCTCCACCTCGTCGTTTGAAACGAATTTTCCCTTTAAAGCAAAACCGCCCACATACTTTTGATGATACGGAGAATCGGTTAAGTTGCTTCCCACCCCGTGACCCGCATATAACACCAAGTTTGCACCTTGGATCGATCTTTTGATTTGATCCCATGAATTTTTCGGACTGTAGTATTCCGTTACTTGGACGCCTCGTTCTCTAAGAACCTTCGCGACTCCCTGCATATTCTTAATGTATCCTAAGGTTCCCGGCCCGTTGTCTCCGTCCACGTCTCCCACAAGAACGACCGCTTTATAGCCGGAACCGCTTACGCTGGCCTGGGGGAGATTGGCGCGTTTGGAAATTTTCAGTAAGGACTCTCCGATCGCATGATTGGGATGTTCTCCCGTTTCAGCGAAGAGGGGAAGGGATAGAAGTAAGAAAAGTAGTAAGGTCTTGGTCGGATTCATAGGGGAAATAGAGTAAGAAATAAATTTTCGATGTCAAGGAGAAGAGCGGCGATCTATAGAGAACGCTCAAAAAAAATCTTTGATTTTGAACCGGGACGTCGTTTCCGCGAACCGTTCTTCGTATGGAAATGTTGTGGTTCTCGTCGGGTGAAAAAATCGAATCGATTTTGATCGAAGGTCCGTTGGGCATAGATTCTTTGTTAGTGCCTTATTCCTATTGGGACCGATTGGATTCTGATTTCGTAGCGATTCTGTCTGTCATAACTAAGGTTAGTTTTAGTATTTTTTCATAATTGAATATGATATTAAATAAAATAAACCAAGATAGGATGGGATGAAAAATGCCGCCTAAGAAAGCTTTGAATATTGTTGTCGTCGGATTTTCGCTCATGCTTGTTCCTCAAAATGATTTATATTGTTACTAAATTATCGAAGAAAGAAGGAGTTGAAATTTTATATAGTCAGGTGTAGGTCAACGACGAAATCCTAACTTCAATAAAATAAAGCACTGAAGCAGTATTGAAAAAGAAATCAAAGCTAACGTAAGATAAAAATGATATGACTTCTCTTGCAAAAGATGAATTTCATCTCGAATTTGTTTTAAAGATTCATTCATTTCTTGAAAAGGAATGTTTATGCTTCCGTTCTCATTTGATGCAAAGCCAAATCCCGAATATCGAGTTTTTAAAATGGAAGAGGACGAAACATGATCCACGAGTTTCTTGTCTTTTAATTCCATATATCTGGCTCGAAGAGAGGGGTTATTCGGCCAATTTGAGAAAGCCTTTTCATAGTAAGAGAAAGCAGCTTTGAATTTACGATCCTTGTATTTCTGATCTGCCACTTTAATCCAAACCTCAGTTTGATAAAATTGAAGCGTGACATCATTCGGATTGATTTTTATCCATTCATCTAAAAGGGATTGCGCTTCCGTAGCTCGATTCGATTCAATTAAGTCTTTTATCTGTTGATAAGAAGAATTCTCATCTGCACTTTGCGAATAAATAGAAGCAGAGTAGAATACGAGCGAAAGTATGATTGAACCTAAAATATTTTTCATCTTCATCTACTCAAAATCACAGCTTTGTGACCGTATCGTGCAACCGGCAAGGTAATTGTCTCTGTTCTCCACGGAGTCGTTGTAGGGTTTCCTAAATCCATTGAGTAAACTTTATCCTGCGGAACATTTGTGAGATTCGCTCCACCAAAAAGAAACGCTCTTCTGAGTTCGTATGAGACTTCCATAGCCGGATAATAAAGAGCAGTTGGTAAAAGTCCTCCCGCTGTATAATTGGAGGTCGTCGCTAAACTATAATCAAAGGTATTGGAAGATGTTACCGAAGTAGGGGGCTGGAACACATCCGCTGTTGTTGATCCTCCTGCGATTAAGATAGCGGCTGGATCAGCAGAGTAGGCATCCTTTGGATTAGGACGATAACAAGCCATTGCGGCTCCGTATTTTGTCTGGCTAATCGTGGCTTCAACAAGGGAAGTGGTTGTATTTCCACTTGGAATGTAGGCGTCCGAAGTATTAAATGGAAGGCCGTCTGTGTTTCGTCTTCCACCAGAGAAAAATAAGGTATCATGTATCGCGCAACCCGGCATATCTACTCTTTGGAAGATCGCGCTGTTGGAAACATACTTTAGCCAGGTTCCATTTGTTCCTAAGGAAGGTGTAAACTTGTAAACCGTGTTTGCAAGCGTTCCAGTGGTCATGTCTGCGGAAGTTGTTCCAGATATGATATAGATATCGTTTCCTGATGAGAAAGCAATTCCACCCTGATGAGTGTCAGGCATAGAAGCCATTGTTTTCCAGACATTATTAAAGGGATCATATTCGTTTACGGTATTGACTGCTGCGAAAGTTACTCCTGATTTCACCAAACCACCCATAACGTAGATCTTATTCTGATGAGAAACGATGTTGGAGTAAGCCCTAGGAGTAGGGATGCTTGTAACTGACGGAATCCATTGGTTTGTTACCGGATCATACAAATCTACTTGTGCCATAGGAGAAATTCCAGCTCCGAGACCACCTATGATCCAAATTCCTCGTGTTTTCTGGGGCTGATCGCTTACAAGAGTTTGGAAGGTCAGCATCAATGGATTCGGAGGTGATTGTAAATCTCCACAAAATACTGAATAGAAGTAGTTTGTCTGAGTTTCAAGGTTATTGATCACGACGATATGATCTTTGGAATTCGTAATGCTTGGCATAATTCCTTCAATACTTCCTTTGCCATAAGCAACTGCGGCTGACGACGCTGCTTTACACTTAAAGATGAAAGTCGCGCTTGTGGCTCCAGGAATTACGAGAGGAAAGCCATCAAGTTTATGTGTATCAAGATTGGAGCCGTCAATGAGAGGTGATTGCCCACATTTAATAAAGAAAATTAACAGTAAGAGAATAACAGTGTATTTCATTCGATAATTCCGAAAGTAAAGATAGAGAATTTCATTGGTATTTTATAACGAACAGATTTGATCCAGTACCTGCAAGCGGTTCCCCATTTAAAGGTCCATTTGTATAACCTGTTAAGTAAGGGTGTCCTTGCGGGTCGGTTGCGATAGAATAGGCTTCGGAAATATATCCTTTCTGCCCGGTAATTGAGGTCCAAATTTTGTTCCCACGAAAATCGTATTTAGTAAGGAATACATTTCGTTTATCACTTGTTGGATCTGAATGGGGTTGGTTGTCTAAATTGCCATTTGTAAAACCAGTAACATAGAGTTCCGGATCCTTTCCAATTTTGATTCCCATACCCGTAGAGGTCTTATTTGAAACGGCAAAGATATTTCCAGCAAAACCTACTTGGCGAGTCCAAACTCGATTACCACTACTATCAAATTTTATAATGAGCAAATCCAATACACCACCGGATTTTATTTGATCGTCGATACTTCCATTTGTGGATCCAGTAAGATAAATATTTCCTGAAGAATCCGTTGTAATTCCATTGGAGCGCGTATCCTTTTCAGCTGCTCCTGTTAGTTTCGTCCAGACTTTGTTTCCATTTGAATCGAATTGAATTAGAAAGGCGTCATTTGACCCACTAACTGAAATTCCATCCATAGTGGTCATATTAGTTGTATAGCCTGTTAAATAGATTCTTCCATTTGAATCACAAGCTATTCCGGTAGGCTTTGGGCCAGCAAATAATTTTGTCCATTGCTTTGTTCCAGAAGAATTATACTTTACGATGAAATATCCAGCCCCACCACCGGAAAAAGTTTGTCCATCCAGGCCACTTATTGATGTTCCCGTTACATAGACATTTCCAAGAGAATCAGTCGTTACTGATGAAGCGCTAGTATAGCCGGTTACACCTAACAATCGGGTCCATTGTTTATTCCCATTGGAATCAAACTTAACAATGAAAAAATTACGATCGGCGAAATCAGGAGTTCCAAAGAACGCTTCTCCGTCTAAAGCTCCATTTGTTTCTCCGACTGTATAGATATTCCCTGAAGAATCAGATGTAATTCCGTACGCGATTGTTTGGTCTCCGGCTACTCCCATCAATCGAGTCCATTGCTTTGAACCTGAAGAGTTGTATTTAGTAACGAAAAGATCATAAAAGCCTGTGATGATTTGGCCATCCACATTGCCACCTGCTTGGCCCGTTATATAGACATTGCTATTCAGATCGGAAGTAATCGATTTAACTTGGACCCCTCCTGAAGTGGCTCCTAATATTCGAGTCCATTCCGGCTTTGGTCCTGGAAGACTGAAACCTGATAATAATTGTAAGATAGAAAGTAGCTCAAGATCGCTCGGTCCCTTTTTCTCATTTTTACAACTGGAAAATACTCCAATCATGATTAGAACTAACAACAGCTTGCTGATTATTGATTCGATTTTGTTCATATCGATCTCCTTAAGCCTGATCTAAAATAAGGGAGAATCATAAAATCAATAAAGCTCCGAATTCTATACCAGCATTGCAGACTTGACCAGTGGATTCAAAAATGCAAGTTGAACGAATTCCGGTTCGAAACACAACCGACCTGATTTGTAGACCTTGCCATCCGATTTCAAAATAAACTGCTGGATTCGTTCCCGAAAGTTTTTGGCCGTTGCCGGAATATTGAACGGTCGATGAACCGATTCCAATATTAGAATAGAAATCCCAGATTAAACTTTCTCCAATGCGATAAGAGCGGTTGAAATAAAAGAATTGATTTAGAAAAGAGTAATTTGATGCATTTGAATTAGATACTTGGTATTCTACGCGAATGCCTGGTCTGAACTTGAGTAGTTCAAAAAAAGCAGGCTCCAAATAAAATGCTCCGCCGAAGGTAGTCGGATTGGAAGTTCCAAGGGGAGAGCCATTCGCTAATGCATGAATGGAAAATCCGATTTTGTGATTCCAGTTTTTATCGCCGGTATTTAAATACTTAGGATTTAAAACAGGATTTAGCGTTTCGGGAGCATCAGAAGATCGAATCTTGTTCTTATCTATATGAATAAAGCCCAAATCGGTTTTGATCATCAATTCCTTATCTGAATCTTCAGCTACAATACCTTTGATCGTGCTGCCATCTTTTAATTGAAAAGAAGTGTAGTGATACGAAGTATCAGGTCCGTTTTTTGTCGGATCAATTGAAGTAAGGTCTTTTCTTGGAATTTCATAACTCTTTTCTCTCCATAGGAATTTTACTCGAATGTCGGATTCTTCTTGGAGTTTACCAATGAAGGCTGAGCCGTCCTTTAGGACGATTTCGGCGGGGCTAATTGTTGCGGTGGCAATCCACGAGGAAAATAGAACCAGGGCAAATAACGTGCTTTTATGGGGGCAAAACTGATAGGTGGACATACTTAAAAGATTTATATGAGACAATTGTAGCTTAGGAATTTCAATGATTCGCAATTTATAAGTATTAAATATAATTATCGATGCGAATGAGTATTCTATAAGTCAAAAACCCTCCTGATGGCTTATAGTCAAGTGAATCTAAATCTCAGACATCGAAATTATGAATAAAATAGTGCAATTAGAAAAAAATAGAAGCATATTTGATAAAAGTATGTCCAAAAAAGCATTGACTCAAGTTCCTAAAAAAGGACTTACTATGATACATTCAGACTCTTTATAGGAAACCAACTTATAATATGAAATTTGACATACAGAATTTTACTCGCGCAAGTATTCTTAAAGTTGTTCTCGCTCTCTTAATTGTTTTTTCAAGTATCGCTGCTTTTCCTTTTTTACAGATGTTTTCTCTGTCCGGTCCAAGTTCGGAAATAGGAATTCCTCAGCCTCTTCCTGAGATAGTCGTTGATTCTTTCGGAGCCTTGAATGCTTCGATTCCGATTCAAGTTCCTAAAGGAACAAAAGACGTAACTCCATCTATTGAGTTGCAGTATAATTCGTTTCAAAACGACGGATTGGTCGGCGGCGGTTGGGATCTATCAGGTATCTTAACGATTTCAATCGATCCTTCGAAAGGGATTCACAATGATGGAAATGATGCATACGTTAGTTTTGCCGGAAAGCTAATTCAGACCTCCACTAACGTTTATCATACTAAGATTGAATCGTTTTTCCAATTTAAGAAATTATCCGATTCCTGGGTAGCACAGGATCGCAATGGTACAAGTTATTATTTTGGGGAAGACGCTTCCACCGAAAACCCTAATTCAAATGCAACAATTCGAAACCTAAGCGGGAATTCCAGAATATGGGCGCTTAATCGCGTGAGAGATTTACATGGGAATGGTTACAGTATAAAATATCAACCTTATAGTTCTTCAAACGGAACGCCAATCCCAGATAGAATAGAATACAACCAAGGTAATACAGTCATTCTATTTGAAATTGAAGATCGGACTGATGCGGTAGAATCTAATTTCTTGAATATCCAAGCTAAGTTGACGAAGAGAATTCGATCAATCTCTGTTACACAAAAACAAGACAATGGATCTGTCGTTGAAGCAGAGAAATATACGCTTACTTATGACAATAATCTATTTGATAAAAAGAATCGGCTTGCGGGTGTGGATCGTAAAAACTACGGACCCATTGCGTTCAGTTATAATAACGATTCACCGACAGCTGGCTCCACATCGAAGTCCTCTCCTTCGGCAATTAATATGAGTTATCGTTTCGACGTTTCGTCTATCAAGTCAGATTGTGATTTTGCGGCTTTAGTATGCGCTTGTTCAGCCGACGCGACTTGTATGGCGGTCTCCGGTGGATTTGCTGGGTTGGCCTGTTGGGGTTATATGGATTCCATCGGCGATATGTGTGTAAACGGAATGGTCGGGGCCCAAACATTTTTCGCGACCTTTGATCCAAAGAAAGCTCCTGAACCAGTATGGATTTCAGGTAATAAGCAGAGCAACCAACTTGTTCGATACGATAGCTCCAATCCCGGTGCGATATCGCCGATCGGTGGAAAGATATTTACTTTCAATGAAAAGTCGAAAGTTCTCCAAGGAGACATTGATGGGGATCTTGTCTCGGACTTTGTTGCATTAGAGAATGATAATGTAGAATTAAATGTAAGTCTAAGTTTAGCTGGCGCGAATTTTAATCCAATTAGTATTCCGGCAATTCTAAAGTCCAATCCAAATTCCTATCAAGCACTTGTGGATCTAAATGCGGATGGGAAGAGTGATTTTATCCAAACTGATACTTCTAATAATTTCCTAATCTATTTGGCAACGGGCGGAAGCTTAAATACAAATCCCGTAACACTTAATATTCCGGTTATTGGGACTTCCTTTCGGCAGTTTGTCGATATGGACAACGATGGAATAGCTGATTACGTTAGAATGACAGATAATCCAGACGGGAGTAAAAATTTAAGCATTTCTTTTCTACGATTCAGTAGTGGAAGCTTTTCCGTTAGAACAACTACATCCAGTTATATTGGTGTGGCGGGGACGGAAGGGGACAGATTTCTTGCCGATTCTAACGGAGACGGTTATTTGGATCTGATAACGTTTTCTGCTGATAATCATCTATATGTCTATCTATCCGATGGGCATGTTGTTAGATCACCGTTAACTTTTCCAGTTAGCTACACGGTGCCTTATTACGAAGTCTCTAGCAGCATTTCAAATAGTAAGCGCTATTCGATGCGCGATATGAATTGGGACGGGGTAGCAGATCGAATATCATTGGTTAACAACGGGTTTCAAATTGACCTATATAATCCATCTACTTCGTCTTTTGATACTACATTTGAAGTATCCAATGATGGGACCCAGGTTAAGCAGTTTGATGTAAACTGGGATGGTACATTAGATTCTGTTTCTTTCTATACCTTCTTTTTTAATGGGACCGGTTTTCACGTAAAGAACGGTTCGGATGATAGCAATACGGACGTTGTGTTTGATTATAATGAAACTGTGCCTATTCCGCCGAACCCTGCTTTGATGGCGTCTGATAGTGCAAAAGTCTACAGTAACTTTGTTAATACTAAAGCATTTGCCGATGTCGATGGAGATGGGAAGGCGGATTTTATCCGTTTTCAAAGTGGGACTATTCATGTTTCTTATTCTCGTAGTAAAAACAATGGTCTCTTTTATTCGAATGGGGGAGATGTTAGCTTTCCAGCGGCTTCTTTTTCAGTTGCGATGGATACAAATCAGGATGGGCGTTCAGATTTTATTGGGTTTAGGGGATCAATGCGAAATTTAGTTAATGATACTTTGGTGAATAATCTTCATTCATTCGAAAGAAATCAAACGGCTCATAGTAATGCCATGAATATTGATTACGTTGAACCTACTTATTTAAAGAAAATTTCCCAAGGGCTTCTTACCGAGATATCAAGCATACAAGAAAAAGGAATTCAAATTAGCTATGCGAATACCTATGATTCATCGAATCCAAGCGTGGTAAATGCAATCAATGCGAGTTCAATAGGTGCCTACTTGAAGCCAAATTTAACTTCGTATTCTGTAGCGACGAACGTATATACTCAGGTTGCTGATGGTCATGGAGAATCGGAGTCCTATGTTTTTGAAAACGGAAGAAGTTATATGCAAGATCAAGATAATCGTTCAATGATGGGATTTGCTAAAATTACAATATCCGAAACTCTGACAGGAAGAAAAAATATTAGTCAGTATCAAGGCACTAACCCTAATTTCGTCGGAATCGAAACTAAACGCGATGAATATCTTAATAATCAATTAATCTCTTCGGCAACGTTCGTTTACGGACAGGTTAGTAGTCCATTCGGGACTATAAATATTCGTAAAAATCAAGATATTTCGACCAAATATCAGAACGGAGCAGCACTATCTACTCTGCAAGCGGATTATACGTATGATGCTTACAATAACGTTCTTTCTAAGGTTATTCAAATCGATGCCGATTCTTCGTTAACTTTGAGAGAAGATTCTACCTATTTTGTATCTCTGTCAGATTGGGTTTTAGGAGAGGTTGCTCTGTTTCGGAAATCACAAGGTGGAAATTTGAGTTCTCAGACCGAGTTTGTATATACCAATCATTTAATTACCGATCGGAAAACTTTGATTAAGCCTTCGACAACGGAATATGCTGTACAATCTTTCCTTTCTTATGATAGTTTTGGAAATCCAACGTCGATTCGAGATCCGAATGGTAATATTTCCTTATTGGAATATGATACGATTACCCATAACTATATTACAAAAACTACAGATCCCGTCGGCTTGCAAACAACTAGAGTTTATGACTATATTTTTGGAAAAGAACTCTTTGTCGTGGATGCGAATGGCAATCAAACAGAAAATCTTTATGATTATTTTGGAAGACTTATTGGAGTCAAGTATTCCGGTGAATCAGATTGGTCTGAAGTCGTTGAATATATTCAAACTGGAAGCCCATCCGGGGAAAAAGTTAAACGAACAATTCATGATTTAAAAACTGGTGATTCCTGGACACAAGAATCTCATGATGCTTTTGGTAGAACAATTAAAACCGAAAAATTAATCGCGGATGCAATTGTCTTCTCCCAAGATACTGTCTATAATTCAAATGGTTCCGTAAGGAGCAAGAATGAGCCTTATCTTGGAACTACTCCCTTTTTGACAACCGTCTATACTTACGATACCGCAAACAATGTAATTAAAAGTTCCGATACTTCTGGCAAAATGACTGACATCAGTTATTCGGGATACGATACGACAACGATCGTGAGTGTAAATGGAACCCAAATAGATTCTTTTACTGAAACTAAAAATCAACTGAATCAAGTTTTGTCGAAGGTGAGGAACGGGAAAACAGTAAAATACAGCTACAATCCGCAAGGATCGATTGTTAAGATTACTGATCCACAGGGGTTGAATACCGTAATTTCTTATGATCTACTTGGAAATAAACTGAATCAAACTAACCCTGATACTGGCATAACAACATTCATTAACTCTCCAACAGGTGCTGTGTTAGAGCAAAGAAATGCTAATGGATCATTCAACACTTATCAATATGACTCTGCAGATCGTTTAACTAAAATAACAGGGCACCATTCTAACGGAACAACGCAGAGCGTACAATTTACTTATGATGAAGCAACCTCCGTTAACGGGAAAGGTAAACTTACTTCTGTGATGGACTCTATCGGAAAAACTGAATTTCAATATGATGCAAGGGGTAATCAAACTAAAATAAAGAAAACTTTAAACCAAGAAGATCTAACACTTACCTTCTTCAAAGATTATGATCTTGGAAATCGAGTCACTTCAGTTACGTATCCGGATGGTACAGTTATTCACAATCAATACACAGTAAGCGGTTATCTAACCTCAGTTACAATGGATACTGCGGATGGAAGCAGTATTGGGCATTCTGTCGTAAATTACGCAGGACCACTAATGGAAGGCGGAAAATTTAAAGTCTTACGAAAGGTAGGGAATGGGGTGCAAACAAATATTTATTTTGATCCTATTTATAGACGACCGACTGAGGTAATTAGCGGTTTAGATTCGGATATTTATGAAAGTTTGAAATATGATTATGATTTGGCAGGGAATATTACAAAAATTGAAGACCTAAGAAATCCTGGGAGAACTCAAATATTTCAATATGATCAATTTAATCGTATAGTAAATTCGAACGGAAAATATGGAACTGAAGAATATCAATATTCTGACGGCGGAAATTTAATTAAAAAGGGTTCAAATAATTATTCTTATACCGGAGCTAATTCTCACGCAGTCACACAGATTAATTCTCCCCAAGGAAATCAAATTTATTCATATGATAACTCCGGCTTAATGACAAATAGAAATGGAGATACTCTGGAATATGACCCGATGGGAAGGCTTCAGAGAATTTTGACAAAAGATAGCGAGGTGATGACCTTTGATTACGATTATAAGGGTTCTCGCGTAAGAAAGAGCAAACAATCTGATTCATCAAGCGTAATTAGCATTGATGGTTTATATGAAATCAATTTTCGACCGGGCTTTACTCCTCTCCATACAATTTATATTAAGGGCATTGAAGATGAAGTAGTTGCACAAATTGGTCTTCAAAACGTAAGTCTATTGTCAGATGCGAATTCTCTGCCAAAGGAAACAGAGTTTGCAGCATTTGCTTTAATTCCTAAAGATTCGATTTGTAAAGGGATATCGATTGATTGTTTACAATATTTTAAAAATCGTTTTGCAAGCGAAGCGAATTATCCGATGGCCTTACGTTGGGTATTTGATATTAGAGATGGTAAAATTGGGAATAAATTCCGATTAGGAGTCATGTCTATATTCGGGATCTTTGTTATCTGCTTCGTAGGTTGGGTTTTATATGGAACCCCTAAGTTTAGGAATTTAAAGCCAATTGATGCAGGTGTAACTCCTATTTTAATTCTCAGTGTATTCATGAGTTTTAATTTCTTTTCTTGCGGGATTCTGCCGGGAACGGGAAGTAAAAATGGGGACCCACCTTGGATAGCGTTACCTTCGACGATTCCCGTTGACACTCCTTCTGTGTCCAGTCCTGGTGCTAGCGGATCTAACTTAGGTGGAATTCCGGTTCCTGGAATGATTTTCTTTCATCCAAATCATTTGGGTTCTATCACTATGGCGACTAATGGGGTAGGAAAACCTATTTCCGGCGGTTCGGCCATTGGAACGAGCTATGTTTCCTATAAACCTTATGGAGAAATTTTAAGGACTGATTCTTATGGACCAGATGCCTTTCGATACAAATACTCAGGTCAAGAAGAAGATAAAGAAACAGGCTTACTTTTTTATAAATCTAGATATTACGACCCTAACTTAGGAAGATTTCTGCAAGCAGATTCACATATAGATTCCGAAAGCATGGTGGGAAGCAATTTATTTATGTATGTCAATGGCAATCCAATGCAATACAATGATCCGACTGGGAATAATGCTTGGATTCATATGTTTAATCGTATTGTCGGTCATATGATTGGTAAAAGTTTTGGAAAGAGTGGGCTAAATAAAATAGGTCATAATTTTTCTCATGGAATTTACAATTCAATAGCTAAGGCCTCGAATTGGATAGCCGCACGAGTTTCTGTAAAAGGCTGGCTTAGACCTATAATTAGAGATAAAATGGTTAAGGATAGCCAAAAGACTTTTATACGTCAAACCGCAAGGGAGATTCAGAATTTAGCTATATGGACGGTTGCCACCGGAAATTATAAGATGGGGCAAACAATCTTTAACGAAATTCTTTTACCATCAATTCAAAATGGCATTATTATGAATTGGTTAATTTTGCCTATTGCGGCAAATTTTCTGACGAATCAAGTGGGATCGCATTTAAACGAGATTGTAACATCTTCTTCGGCGGCCGGCATTATAACGGGTAGCGCTTGGGTTGGAGGACTCGTTTTAACATATAGAGTCACAACACTTGCAATTCATTACTACAATATGTATCGAGATTTTGCTAAATTTCAAGAGCTGAATAAGAATGTAAATACATTGACGTGTTTGGAGAAAAACAAGAGTAATAGCGCAATATGCTTCTTATGAAAGAAATCTTCACTTGCATTTATCTATCTCCTTTACTGCTGGCGCTTTATTGTGCTGGCATTGGGGGAGATCAAATCAGTGGAAACGAAGATTTTAAAGAGCGATTTGAAATTACACTTAAGAGTAAATTGCTATCCTGTAATATTTTGGATTCAAGTTTGAGCAATTACGGCATCTTACTGACAAAGAATAGCTCAGCGAACCCGTTATCTTTTCTTGGACCGAGTTCTTATTATACACAAAAAGATATAGATTTTTGTTTGAAGACTTTGATTGCTACTCCGTGCGGATCAAACATTCAAGATTTCCTTTTGAATCATACCTTGAATACTTTGATGTATTGTCGTCCTGAAAGAGCGTGTTTATTCGATAAAAACAATTTTGGCCAAGGCATGTGGTGTGTAAGATAGCTATTAGAATATACAATCTCCTTTTGTATGTAGAAGAATCCCAAGTAATCTTGATGCGGTAGGGAAAAATGCTGTTTGGTATAAGTTTATGGGAATTTATCAAAAAGATAGAGTAGAGTCAATAACTTGATAATAAATAGCTTACCAGGATAGAGATTTCGTCCCGCTTTGAACGTCAAAGCCCCTTCTATAAAATAAAAGAACATTATTAACATCTCAAAGTCTTTCAACCCGAACACCTCAGTAACTCTGAACAACGCAGACAAGGATTACCATAAGCCATGCGTGAGCTATATGAAACTATTCCACGTTTCTTTCCTCGCCCTTATCCAGAATTCGATTCTGGATCGGTTTCACCTTGGGAAAGAAATCGTTGGAAGCCGATTCCTCCAAGGATGCACTTCGAAACGAAACCGATTCGTCCGGCATCAACTCGATGCTCATGCTTCTTGAAGCGCCGCCGGAAGGCTTCGTGAAATTCAAAAGAACGTCTCCGCCCTTCACGATCGAATGGGAGGGAGAATTCAGAGCCGCGAATATAATATGTTTTGCATGCGTTAACCCGGCCCTCGCTCTCGGATATGCGAGCGGTTCCATCGGAATCCAACCGAAGGAAGGATGCCAAACCTCCGCGATCTTATGATTGAAATCGACTTTAGTCGCGCCCGGCAGCCAATTCCAAGCGAGGCGCGCAGGAATTCCCGCGCTTCTCAGCAAAGCGATCTGCGCGTAGCTGTGTTCCGTGCAGGAACCGTGACCGTTTTGCAAAACGACCGGAGCCGGATCGAATCGGCCGTCCTGTTTATAGACCAAATTCTTCGTAATATGTTTATAAACGGCTTGGATATAACTTTCGACGCTGCTCGTTTCCGATTTAAGTTGATCCCGTATGGAAACGATACCGGGATCGTCGATCTTATAAACCGACTTATCTTCCAGGTATTGTTTCCATTCGCGGTCGACTTTCCAATCTTCCCAAGAAGTTTTAAAATTGGAAAGAGCCGAATCGATGTGAAATCGGGTCAATTTGGCCGAATAGACTGTCTCCGTCCAAGACTGGCCCGCCGACAACGCTGGGATTTTGAGGATCAAAGTTCTATTTCCTTGATCATCGTCTTTGAATATTCCATTTTTAGAAACCGTTTCTTCGCTGAGAATTTGATATGCCGTTTCCCGAGGAGGGATTACGACGGCAAGTTCGGTTTCGGGAGAATCCTTCTCCTTTGCGGCGACCGTAACGTTGAAAGAAATTTTATCTTTCCGGGGGGAAAATCGATAACTCAGGTTTCCTTTGAGAAGTTGATTTCCTTTTGAGGTCGGATACAACTGATCGCCGACCTTCGCCAGATTCTTATACACGTTTTTTTCCGGGTCCATCAAAGCGAACCCTATCGAGTTCGAACGACCTTGACGATCTCCGCGGCAGGCGAGTTTCGGTGCGGACTTGGAGTCGATCCGCGCTGAATAATGATCTTTGACGGTATTCAAAAGAGGATTATAAGAATGAAGATTGTATTCCCCTTCGCTGTACCAAAGAAAAATCTCCTGATCGGAGCAAACATAGGCTTGCGAAACCTTGGAAACAGGAAGTTCCTTGTTTTCGATTTCATTGCCCGTTTGTATATCATAAAAAGTGAATGTATTTCCTTGGATCGCAAAGAGTTTTCCCTGAAAGATTCCGATCGAGGTCCATCCCGAGTTTGTCGCAACGAAAGGAATTCTCCGTTTTACTTCGAGGTTGCCGCTTGTCAGCACCGCGATTTCTTTCTTAAGACGGGCATAGATCCGATCATTCTCGCGATCCCAAGCCAAACCGCGGACCGGTTCTCCTAAATCGATTCGTTTCGCTTCGCCGTTTTTTAAGTTTCGAAAAAGAATTCCATGGCTCTCCTTGTCGTTCGCTCCCGGAAGAATCGCGGGCCACAAAAGCCAATTCCCCGCGATCAAGGCGCCTTGAAAGCTCCTGACTTTTTCATCCGAAGAGGGGGGAGTGATCTGCGGATAGTCGTCTTGTTCGATGACTTCCCAATCTAACTTGGAATAGGCGGATTCGCTCCGAAGAGGTCCGAGCGTCGATATGGCGACCGATAAAACGATTACAGATCCGATTCTGAAAAACATGCGAAAATTGGACGCGAGCAAAGGGAAGAATCCTTCGACCGGAAGATCTAAAAACGACCGCTTTTCGAAAAAAGAAAGTCCGTTGGGTAAACGTGAAAAGTTCGAAAGCGTTCTCTTTTAGGAACGGGAAAGAGCTTACAGGATTTTGCTTCAAAGAATGTCGGATTAACGATTTTTTCGATAATACGAATTAAGATTTCAACTTCCTGCGGATTTCCTCAAGAGCCAAACCTTCCAGAGTTTCAAAACCCGAACCGGGCGAATAGGGGAGGTTCTCGATGACTTTTAAACCGAAATTCCCGTATTCGTTTTTGATCCACTTCCTAAGCTGTAGATCGGTTTCTTTGGAACGGTCGGCGACGGGTTTTGCCTTTCGGATAAAATCCAGAAGTTCCGCGATTCCGTATTTGGTTTTGGTGGAGGTTTTGAAAACGGGAGGAAGTTCCTTGCCGGGCATAATGTCCTTCAAGAATTCCAAAGTCGTAATCAGCATGTGATAACTGGAATTCGCGAGAACTTCTTCGTCGCATTTGTTTAGAATGAAGGAATCCGGAACTTCCATGATTCCGCTTTTCATAAACTGAACCTGGTCTCCGCCTAACGGTTGCAGCACGAGAAAGGACAAGTCGGTCAATTTGGAGACTTCGATCTCGTTCTGGCCGATCCCTACGGTTTCAATGAAAACGTAACGAAAAAAACAACGAAGCAATCGGATGACGTGATACGTATAGGGATTGACTCCTCCGAGTTCGAGCTGACTCGGCTGGGAACGAAAGTAGATTCTCTTCTCCCGTGCGGGAAGGGAAAGACGGGTTCGATCGCCTAACAGCGAACCGCCGGAAATATGACTGGAAGGATCGATCGCGACGATCGCCATCGTTTCACCGTCGTCGGCCTTGAGAAATTGAGTCGCGAGTTCTCCGAGCAACGAGGATTTTCCCGCACCCGGCGTTCCGGTAAATCCCACCGTTAACGAATTTTGTCCGTTCAGCCCTCGCTGCGCGAGGGCTGCAAACAACTCTTTCCGAAACTCGAACGAATCCGGCCTTTCAACACCGGAGATCAGTTTTGCGAGAGGAAATTTTTCTCCCTCCCGCGCACCTTCGATGAGTTCGGCGAGATCTTCTTTGCGATGTTTCACAACCATGTCCGAAACGAAAACAAATCCGCGTTAGGCGGCTTTTACGGTCTTGGAAATGATGTCGATGATTCTTTCCATCACGTCCATCAGATCATAATCCTTCGGCGTGAAGATCGCCTTCACTCCGAGTTTCGTCAAAGCGTCGAAGTCGGTCGGAGGGATGATTCCTCCGAATACGACCGGAATATCCGCCTTATAATGTTTGAGTTCGTTGAAGATTTGTTCCGCGAGTTCCAAATGAGATCCCGAAAGAATCGAAACACCGATCACGTCCGCGTTTTCTTCCACTGCGGTTTGAACGATTTCCTCCGGTGTTAAGCGAATTCCGGAATAGATCACGTCGAAGCCAGCGTGTTTCGCGGATACGGCGATCATCTCCGCTCCGTTGGAATGTCCGTCTAACCCCGGTTTTCCGACTACGATCTTCGGTCTGGAGCCGCTCGTTTTTAAAAAGGCCTCCACTTTTCCGCGAACGCGAACGACCTTTTCGGTTTCGAGATTGAGTTTTTGTCCTTCGACTCCGGTCGCAGGTCTGTATTCTCCGAACACGGATCGAAGAACGTCCGCCCATTCTCCCGTCGAGATTCCCGCTTTCGCGCACTCGATGGAAGCGTGCATCAGATTCTTACCCGCTTTTGCGTCCGCCTCGAGAGTTGCAAGCGCGGCTTTGACGACGTTCGGATCGCGTTTTGATTTTACTTTTGCGAGAACTTCGAGAGTTTCTTCCGCGGATTTAGGATCCACTTTAAAAACCCCGCCGTCTTGATCGGTCATCAATGGAGAAGGAGTTCCTTCGGTCCATTTGTTCTTACCTACGATGATGAGTTCGTTGTTGTTGATCTTTGCGAGACGTTCCGCTTGCGACTTAACGAGCTGGGATTTCATATATCCGTTCTCGATCGCTTTGATCGCTCCGCCCATATCGAGAATTTTCTGAATCTCTTTGTAAGCTTCTTCCTTGAGTTCTTTGACCTTGCTTTCGACTACTTTAGAACCTTCGAATAAATCCGGATATTCGAGAAGATCGGTTTCATACGCGAGGACCTGCTGCAGTCGCAAAGACCACTGTTGATCCCAAGGTCTTGGAAGAGAAAGCGCTTCGTTCCAAGCCGGAAGCTGCAACGCTCTGCAACGCGCGTCGCGGCTCATGGTGACACCCAAGGCTTCGATGAGAATTCTCCAAGCGTTGTTTTCCGGTTGTTCTTCCGTAAGACCGAGAGAGTTCACCTGAACCCCGTAACGGAAGCGGCGGTATTTTTCTTGTTTCACTTGGTAACGATCTCTTGTGATCTCGTCCCACATATCGGTGAAGGCGCGCATCTTGCACATCTCTTCCACGAAACGGATTCCGGCGTTTACGAAGAACGAAATTCTCCCCACGCACTGCTCGAACTCGTCCGGAGTAAAACAATTTCTTTCTTTGATCGCGTCGAGGATTGCCATCGCGGTTGCGAGTGCGAACGCAAGTTCCTGCACCGGGGTCGCTCCGGCTTCCTGCAAGTGATACGAACAGATGTTAGACGGGTTCCATTTCGGAATATTCTTCAGGCAGTATTCGTACATATCCACGATGACTCGGATGGACTGAGCGGGAGGGAAGATGTACGTTCCTCTCGCGAGATATTCCTTGATGATGTCGTTCTGGGTGGTTCCTTGAAGAAGACCGATGTCCACTCCGCGTTCTTGGGCGAGGGCGACGTAGAGGGACAAAAGATACATCGAAGTCCCGTTGATCGTCATCGAAGTGTTCATTTCCTCGATGGGAATCTGGTTGAATAGGATTCTAAAATCCTCCAGGGTGTTGATCGGAACTCCCACTTTCCCGATTTCGGGTCTTGCGATCGCGTGATCGGAGCTGTAACCGCACTGGGTCGCGAGGTCGAAGGCGATGGAAAGACCGGTTTGGCCTTTGGAGAGGTTTTTTCTAAAAAGTTCGTTGGATTCTCTCGCGTTTGTGTGTCCCGCGTAGGTTCTGAAGATCCAGGCCGGTTCTTTGGACGGTTTTCCCGCTTTGTCGTAAAGGATGTGATCTTTGTTTTCCATGAATTCTATCCCGATTCGAGGTTCTCATTGTTACTTCAAAATGTGTTGGTAGAATTTCACCCAAATTTTTATCCTTGCTCTGATTTCCGCAAAAACCCTACGGGCCCCCATGGACTTAGAAAGAAGCAATAAAGCCAACCCAATCTTCCTTTTCCTATCCGCGATCGGTCTCGCGGTCGTCCTTTCGGTATTGTACAACTGGTTCGGAGAACCTTTGAATCCCGAAGCGATCGAAATGCTCGCCAATCTCCGTTCCTTAACGGAAGAAGGAAAATTCTTCTCGGATCAACCTCCGCTTCCTTTTTTGATCCTGAATCTTTGGAAATCTCTTACCGGACTCAACTATACCACGGCTTTGTTTTCTCTTTCCGCTTTTATTTTTTCTCTCTCGATTCACCTGATCGGATATACGCTGCAAAGGGAGAAGTGGAAGCCGAACCACTATCTTCTCTGTTATCTTTCCGCGATTACGCCGCTGACGTATTCGATGCCTTTGTTTTTTTATCCCGAATTGTTCAGTTTGTTCTTCCTTTTGATTTTGTTTCTCGCGTTCCGCATGGAAACTCTGGGCGACATATTCCTCCTCGTGATTTGTATTCTCGGAAGTTTCTTTTCTCATTTTACCGTGTTTCTCGTCGGGCTTACGATCTTCGTGATCAAGGCCGGAACGGTGGGAATCCGGGAAAGAAAGAAGAATCAATCCGTGTTTTTCAAACGAAGAAACATTCCGCAGCTCGTGCTTCTCGTTTACATGGCCGTCTTTATCACTCTTCTCGTCGTATTGATCACTACGAATTTTTACGGGGAGAATTCTTTCGAAGCGTTTTACAAACTTCTCTGGAATTACTCGGCAAACTTCGGACCGTTGTTCGTGATTTTGTATATCGGAAGTTTTTTACTGAGATCGGAAAAGGAACTGGGCACCGTTGCGGCCAGCGCGGTCTTGTTCGTGATTCTTCTTGCGTCCGCTTATTTTTCCGTTAAACCGACATCGGGAATCAACGCGGCCAAACTCGGAGCGTTTACCAAGGATCTCGTAAACTTAAAGAACAGGGAAGTCATCCAAACCGACGAGAAGATTTACGCGAGCCCTGCGGTTTCGTCTTACGTGTATTTTCATTCCAAACAAAGACTCTTGTCCGTCAAACCGAAAGAATGGAAGAATCGCGATTATCTTTTTTTGGAAGAAGTCTGGCTCGCGGACAAACGGGAAATGCTCAAACGGTATAAGTTTAAAAATCCCCAGTTCGTATTTTTATCGGGAGAACAGATTTTGATCACCGGATTTTTGACGAAGGTGATTTCGAGCGAAAAAGAGAATACGCAGATTAAGATTCAAGTCGAGAAAGCCAAAGCGCAGCTTCCTTCCAAAACGGGAGAGAAGGGTATGAATCGTTTTCTTACGGGGATCTTTTCTGCTTCCGCATTGAGTCCGGAATTGATTCCTTGAACTCCGCGAGTCGAAATCTTTGAAACCGATCTGGAAAAAAAATCCGAACCTGAAAGACAAAAACGCCGCTTCCAAAACGAAGGGGGCCGTTTCTTCCTTCGCTTTTTACAAGGATAAGCTGAATCTATCCCGTTCGAATAAGGACGAAACTTCTTCCGAGGACGAGGAATTGACGTTAGGCGCAAACGGTCTTCCTTTTGAAAAAGCGTATTGGAGAGATATCTACGGTTCGGGGACGGACGTGGACGCGACCTTTAACGCGAAAGAACACGCGCGTTATGCGAAATCGATTTTGAATCTGATGGAAATCAACGTGAATTCGATCGCGGATTTCGGTTTCGGCAAGGGAATCCTTTTGAAGGAAATGGTCAAGATTTTCAAACCGGGACGCGTCTTAGCCATCGACCCCTCCGAACAGATGCTCGACGAATTGCTCGCTCAAAAATGGATTCGCGCCTGGAACATGTCCGTGTTGAATACGACCGTTCAGGAATTGGATCTTTCGTATTTCGTTCATCTTCCTTTTGATTTAGGAATTTGTAATTCGGTCGTTCAATACATCCAAGGGGATCTGCGACCGGTCTTCGAGAAACTTCATAAAATCGTAAAATACTTATATTTCTCCGTTCCCACGAAAGACGATTATATCCGCATGAAGAAGGATATCTACTTTGAAGATCCGTACGCCTATGTAAGAACGAAAAAACAATATCTGAAAATGATCGATCCGTATTTCCGAAGAGTGGGCTTTAATCTCCTGGAAAGCAGATTAGTGAACGATTCTAGATTTACGGACGAATTGTTTAAAGATGAATGAGAGTCTGGATCCCCTCGCACCCTTCCTTACCACGGTAGAGTAGTGGATTCCATCAAATCTCTTAGAATCTTTCCCAGTTTCACTACTCCCCAGAGCTTCGAGTCCGATCAGATTCGCATTCTTCAAAAAACTAAACTCATCCAGATACAACTGACTGAACTCTGGACGAATGTATCCATATGCAGAGAAAGCACTCTTAACTAAACGATGATTTCCTTCCGCTACTTGATTGTGAACTCCGTCCTTGCACCATCTGTTCTTTGCTAACCTGTATCGATTGTCTTTAGATTTATTTGCACAGTTTTGGAATTCAGTATTTGAGTCAGTAATTGTTTATCATCATCCATAATTAGTTGTTCATTGTCGTTTGGCGGCTCAAAGAAGATAATCGGACTCGCTTCTCTCAGTTATCCAAATACCAATTCAAATCGATTTTGTAATTACAAAGCAGAATGTCGAGAAATTCCTTCGAGGGTGATTTCAATCGACCTTTTATAAAGTTGTTTACGTTAGCTGGAGATAGTTTTAATTTTAAGATAATGACTTCATGGTTGGCATTGTAAGCTTAGTCATTACTTTGCACTCGTTACTACTTTAATTTAATATTTATTTGATAGTTGAAATATTCAATCAAAGCGAACGAATGTCGTCTTTAAGGAATGAAATTCTTTTTGATTAAAAAAGTCTGAATAGACGGTACATTGTCTTGAAAATTTGTATTAAATATCTCGGATCTAATGGCTGTTATGATGCAATATCAGAATACGAATAATAGACAAAATTGTAATTTGCTAAGAAATAAGGAAACAAAATGAGATTTGCTTTCGCTCTAATATTGAATCTGCTCTTTACGCCTATTGGTTTTATTGTATTGAACGATGTTAAGAGATTTATGATATTTTTACTTTTCGATATTATTAGCATCTGCGTATTTAACGGATTAATTTATATTTATGATAAAGTCCAGAAAATCGGGATTCTCGTAGCATTTATTTTCGTAATAATAATATTTCTAACAATTATCGTGATATATACGAGAAAGAGCTGGGCTTCTTACCAAGAGCGAGCGGATAATTATCCTTTTGGGAAAGCTAAAACAATTGGACTACTCGTGCTTTTATTCATTTTGGAGTCATTTATTTATGATGAGTTTAAAACATTTTTCAAAGACCATTTTTATTCGACGCACAATATAGTTAGCAGATCGATGGAACCCTCAGTTCAATTAGGAGATTATATTTTCGTAAATCATCATAATTTCCAAATAAAAAACGGCGATGCGATTCATTATATTTTTGAGGAATCGGAAAATGGAAGAAAAGAGGCATTGAAACGAGTTATTGGAATTCCAGGAGATAGGTTATTACTTAAAGATAAGAGAATTTCAAAGGATTCATATATTTTAGAAATTATTCTAAATGGCAAAACGTTGAAAAACAAAAAAATCCCCCATCCTTTTATTCAAGAAAACATCGATATTAACTTAAGCGATAAAGTATTCTACGAAGAGACGATTGGAAATAAAAAATATATTACTGTATATAAACGGGCATCGACTCTCGGTGAAACTGAAGATTTTGGATATAAAGAAATTGTTCTAAAGGAAGGGGAGTATTTTATTTTAGGTGATAATCGAAACGATTCTTATGACTCACGAATAAGCGGTCCAATCAAAAGATCGGTAATATTGGGAAAAATGGTATCGAAATATTTCTCTATCAACTTTAAAGAATATACTTGTTCTGAAGCCATGAACCTAATTTTAGACGATTTCGAGGCATTGGATAGATGTTCTACCGATTTCGTAACGAAAATATTACGATCAAAAATTAGATTCGAAAACATTGGCAGAAATGAATTTTACGACAATTAGGGTGTCATGATCCACAATTGAATGAATCTAGGGGATTTGGCTGAACCGACGGGAGAACCGTTTCTCGGTTAGTTTTTAATTCGATTAAATCTATCATGTATCCTTTTCGACAAAAGAATATTAGAACTGAATTTGAATCCCAAAATTGAAAAAGGGAATTTTATGTTTGTATACGTCGAGTCCATTCTGGTTGATATACTTCGTCGGCGGGTTGACGTTCGGAATGTATGGAAGTCCAGGTGTGAATTGGTTATTTGAAACCGCGATTTTATTTGCGGTGACGTTGATTATCTCGAAGTATAAATCCATTTTTCCCCAGCTCGTAGATATGAATTTATCGAATCGAAGATCGAGCTGATTGTAAGAGGGGAGTCTTGCCGAACGAAGTTGATCGGAATAGATAGGATCGTTGATTGAAATCGAACTCGTATTGCTGAGTCCGATTTTTTTTTGTTCCGAACCGATGATCGGAGTATATGCATAATTCGTTAAAAACGTAAATCTCGTTCCAATCTGAAACGAATTTTTGTATTTCCAGCCTCCGATGATGCTGAGAATATGTGTTCTGTCCAAATCGTACAATTCTTCCTTGGAGTTTTTGCGCAGGATTTCCAAACGTCCGTTGGAATACAAATTCGTATAATATCCTTTGGAATCGTCCTGAAAAATCAAACGATTGTTTGCGCTGAGTTCTTGATGAATTCTTGCTTCCTCATCGTTTAAAACCGGTTGGTTTCTGTTTCTTTTGGTCACCGAGTTTGTATAAGCGATCCAACCGTAAAAACCAGTATCCTCGGGGATTTCCTTTTTTAACAAGAGTTCGAAACCTTTGGACCAGCCGATCATCGAATTCGAATACTTCGCGTTTTGCGAAACAAGCTGTGTATTCTCGTTGTTGACTACGGAGATGAAGTTGTTGAGATTTGCCATTGAAGAATTGTATAAAAAATTATCCTGGATGATCAAATTGTCGAATGTATTCTTATAACCTTCCAGCTTGAATGTATAATCTCCGAGAAATTTCTGCTCAATTCCTATATTAGAATGTACTGATGTTTCCATCTTTAGATTTGGATTCCCAATTTTTTTAGAGTATTGACTAATATCGGATGGAGCCTGTGAATATTCTCCTGTTCCTCCGAAGAATATCGTTTTTGTGGTTTCGAATTCTTTTGCCAAAGTTAGCCTGGGATTGGTTTTCCATTCTTTAGATAGATCGTAGTAATCTCTTCTAACTCCGAGTGTCGCGGAATATCCAAGATGATCGAACTTCATCTCGGAAAAGTAACCGATTTCCCGTTTCACCATTCTATCCCCTTCCAGAATAGCGGAAGTATTCGGATCCGAAAGAATGGACTCGGTTATAGTCAGATAAAGGGGTTTCGGATTGAGATACGTCAATCTTCCTTTTAAATCGGAAATGGTTTCCCTATACTGACCACCTATGTTGATTTTTAAGATTTTTTTGAAAAAATATAGTTCCAGAGAATCCTCTAGATAACGCAGATCCGAAGCGTAATCATTCCCTAAAGTATTTACTTTTACGAAACCTCCTGGAAGAAGGCCGCCCCCATCGGACACGTTCAAAAAGAAATTACTGTTTTGAACTCTTTCTTGGAAATAATTTCTGGCGAAATGAATCGTATTCTTTACGTTTTCGAAAGGTTTCCAAGTGTGTTTGAGCCCGTCGGTTCGAAAGTTGCGATCCACGATGAGTCCGTCGGTGATGCTTTCAATTTCGCTTCGATTTGCGTCCCGCTTTGCATTGCTTGCAAACGGATATCGAAAATCTTTCGTTCCAAACGATGAAATTGTGAGCGAATTATTTTTGTCGATGTCCCAGTTAATGCGGCCTTGATAATCGCTGTAGTCTGAAATGAATGTTTGATTCGGAACAAGATCGTGAATTTGTCCGAGGACAAGATTCGGATAATATTTTCTTCCCGAAACATTAATGCTTAAAGAATTCGTTATATTTTTATAAAGGTAAGAATCGAGTAAGAACGTATTTACGTTCGTGATCAACGTATCCTCTCTTTTTTTAAAAGCTTCGATTGCGATAACTCCTCCGGTTCCGAAGCCGTAGCGAGCGGAATACGCGCCTGAATAAACTTCTAAAGACCTGATCGCGTTATTGTTGATGACCGATGCAAGGCCGTCCGCATGAAACGGGTATGTGAGAGGTAAGCCATCATAGTAGAATTGATTTGCCTTTGTACCTCCTCCTCTCATAACTAAAAATCCTCTTTGACTGTTTGAAATGTCCGGGTTTTTTGCCGAAGCGAGCGTCGGATTCGTTAAAGGCAACTGTGTGGCTAAGCCCGATTGAGCGCTTGAATTATTATAATTCTGGAATATAGGCGACACGCCCGGAATATTCAAAACAGCCTTTAAAGAATCTCCAAATGTTCCGGGCATACGTTTGATTTCTTCCTTTTTCAATCGGATTCCGTTGATGTCGTCTCGTTCTCCGATTACTTGTATTTCAGAACCGGATTTTAGTTCGTCGTTTGTGGGATCGGATTTGGTTTGGGCGTATGTTAGGACATCGGGAAAACAAAAAAAGATCGCGTTTGCAAATAGTATTTTTCGATTAATATGAGTAAAAATGAATATGTCTTTCATAAAATCTATAAATTGAATGTAAACCCCACGTTAGATGCACAGAGAATAGAGAGATTTATGGGAGAGCAAGTTTAATTTAAGATATGCGGTCTTTATTATGAAAATTTTCGTGAACCTGAAGAGCATAATCGCAGCAATCAAAAGAGAAACTTAGAATAAAAAAGACGTTATGCATTCTTTAGTTATAGAACGATAGTCCTTTGGGGAATTCGTTAGTAAAAAAACAAAATTAAAAATCCATAGATTCAAAAATATTTCCCTAAATTCAAAGTGTCGGAATCGGACTTAATTTGAGAAATCATTTTGGAAGGAAGATTAAAATTGAATCCAGGTTTAAAGATGATCTTTGGAGTGACATTGTCAAATTATCCCGGTTCTGTCGAGTCGGTTGCCATATTTACTCCTCGGCCTGGCCTTTACATTTTGTCTATCAACTGAAGTCGTTCGTTTCACATATTATAAAGACGATATCCCCTAAATGTATTCTACACATGTATCCAGCCGAAAACAACTTTGACGAATTCGAATCAAGGCTGCTTTTCGGATTTCAGTTGCAAACACATTTCATTAAGGTCCGCTTACGCATCGGACGTAAGCCGTTGTTGAATCGCTTTTTAGGAATTCGATAACTCCACCCATTCTGAAATCCACGATGTATGTCATTTTACGATACTGAGTATTTCTGGGAATTTGATACGTATTGTCATTGGATGCAGTTGTAGCTATGTGTACTGCGGGATCGGAATCCGTGGCGACATTCGGACTTGTTCCCGTTGAAATTCCGGAAGTAGAGGTCCAATAGAAAGCTCCTTGTGTATTCGGAAAAAAGGACGTGTTGATGATGGGGTTTGCGGATCGTCCGCGATCGACCAAACTGATCAGCTCTTTAACGTTCGGTAATCTCCATACGCGTCCATCTAACGTAAGACCATTGCAATAGCTGAGTGCGGAAGCCCAGTTAGAAGTGATCGGCGCCCCGATGCTGCAATTCGTAACGCCTTGCCCTTGCGAACATTTCTGCCAAACAAGCCCGCTGCCGGAGGTGATTGTTCCATTTGAATTATCCGTAAAAGGTCCGTCCAAAGCTATCACGGAGAGGGAAAATCCGAAAAACACGATAAGAATTTTGACTATTTTGTACATTATAAATCTATTAAATATTATTTTCATGTTGAACTCCTAATTTAATCCGAAATGCACATTGATGTATAATCGAAATTACCGGACCATCCGCTACTTTTAAGTTTATTGGATACGTGCGTAATTCCTTCGAAAACCGTTACGGACCAAGCCCCCCAGCTAATCAAAAGCGAAGGGTCCGAATAATTGTAGGCGACCGGAATCGGACCGTTGGATAATTGTTCGATGGAGTGAGATGGATTCGGGGATGGAGGGTTTGCCCCGTATCCGTAACGGTTCGTATTATTGATCGTGATTCCGTTGCTACTGGTCCAGTATCGTTCGAAATTGCTGCGTAAAATTCCAGGAAAATACGTTTCAGGAATCGTCTCGTTACCGGAATTCCCATTGTATTCCAATATCGTATAATATTCGGCTATTGTAGGAACCCTCCAGCCGGTTCTGCCCGCATATCCCGCTCCTGAATTTCTTGTATTGAGAGATGAACAATCCTCGACAGATCGATTAAAGGATTTATACGGATTTCCGAGGTCCGCTACGCAGGCGGAACCGTCCCATTTTAAATCGGCGGCGCAGATTTTAGAGCATGTAACTCCATTCCATTCATAATCCGCAAGACAGGATTTCCAATATCTAGAATTTCTAATATCAACAGTCACGTAATCCGAAGGAAAGCCGGCGAGGGTTCCGGGAGTGAGTAAGCCGGAAGCGAGCGCGTTCGTTTCTGCGTCTTGACCGCTTCCACTGCATGAAATCGAGACTCCGTTCGTATCCGTACAATCCGTTTGTCGAGAATCGGAAGGGGCCAAATATCGAGTGTCGTTAATCGTACCGTGATCGAGTTTGATGTTTCCTGAAACTACGGAGACGACGGGGCTGGAAGCCACAGTGTTTCCTGCGATATCTTTGAAAGAAGAACTTGCATAAAGAAAATAGAATTTATGCCACTCAGGTAAATTGCTTCGAACGTTCAGAGTATAGGTTCTTTTATCCGCGCTCCAGCTCCCGATTGCCCCGGGCCATTTGATTTCCGGATCTCCACCTTGAGTTTGATCTCTATGTTGTGGAATAGGAGTCGAAGACGTATCCATATCTTCGTTGAAGGTCAGACTAAAAGTTCTTTGCGTAACGCTTAAAGAATAGGCCGAGGCGTTCGGACTGATAGCCGGAGAAGTTGAGACGATCTGAGGGGCGGTATCGTCTCTCGTCATCGTCGTTGTACTGTAACCCTGATTGGAGCCGGCGGTAGTTAGGCAGACCCGCAGAGTGTTCGAGCCTGCCGCCAGACTGGAACCGGCTACGGTGTAATCAACGTTCGTATTGGCAGCAGCGGAACCGGTACTGAGGGAAGTCCCATTGCTACAGTCCGTTCCGCCAACTCGGATTGAATAGTTTCCGGCAATATCTGATTTCCAACGCAGATTGGAACTTCCAGACGACTTGATGATCGTTGGGCTTAACGAAACGATCGTAATCGTTGGGTTACCGACCGCCACAATATACGTTGCCGCATTTGTTGACCCGATGTTACCGGCATTGTCTACCGCAATCGCGCTTAAGTTTGTGGTTGAATTGTTCGGTAGCGATAATGCGGAGGAGAATAGAGAGCTTCCCGTTGCGGCTGTTCCCGTGTTCGAAATGGATGCCGCCGTTCCGTCCATACGATACGCAATTTTGTTACAGCCTGAATTCCCCGTATCACTACAGGAAATAGTAACACTTGGTGCGGAAGTTCCAAAGGTTCCGGATGAGGGAGAAAAACTTACCGTAGGAGGCGTGTCATCTCTTTCCGCCAGGATCGCATACGAATCCCAAAGAGTCGTACCGCTCGCATTGAAAAGGCAAATACGAATCGGATTGCTGCCGACGGCAAGAGGAACTGCTCCCGCTACAGCATGAATTCTGGAAGTGTTCGAAACGGATGCGGATATCGAACCGGAATCGTACAAACTTCCGTCCGAGCAATTCGTAGCGCCGTATCGAATTTGATAGGAAGCATCGAGGGAACTGCTCCATTGAATATCGTTGTATTCTATAGCTCCGCTTTGTCCGCTGAGGTAAATGGTATTCGCTGAGGAATAGGTGAGTTTACCTGTCGGGGGAATGATAGGATTCTTTCCGGTATCGGGACCGATGCTAGACGGGAAGAAGAAAAAAGAACGATTTTTTTTTCCATCATCCGTAAGGCAGTTTAAGACAACAGTCAGAAGTAGTAAAAGAAACGAATAGATTCCGAGACGGGAAAAAATACGAGACCTATGTGCAGTCTTTAACTTCATGAGACCCTCCAAGGAGTTAAGCATGCACTGAGAATAGCGGCGATTTACGGAATCGTCCCCCAATTCTATAAAACGCTACGTGCGTTTATTCTTTTCGCAAAGAGCGAATTAACGATGTTAGACTTTTCGTTTCAGGTTTTTTCCTGCGGAGGATGGATTCGTTTTTTTAGAATATTTTTTCTTGAATTGGGAAGGAGTAAGTCCTAATTCTTTTTTAAATGTCGTATTAAAAACGGATAAAGAATTAAAACCGCTGTCATAAGCGATTTTGATCACCGAACTGTCGGTTTCGTTTATAAGGCGCATTTTCGCTTCTTCAATTCTAAAATAATTGATATAAGTAAAAAAACTTTTGTTGAGATGCTTATTGAGAAATTCGGAAAGTTGATGCGATTTTATATTCAGCTTTTTGGCGAGAAGATTCAAAGTGACTCCGGTCTCTAAATAGATCTTATCTTGCAGCATCAATCTTTCCAATCTTTCGGTAAGATCCTCCGGGTCAATATTTTGCAGCGTAGTTTTCTGATACCGCATTTTTTGGAATGTTTCCGATATGATGTTGAATGTAATCGGATAGATCTGGCTGATTACGAAAGCGTAAAGAACGGTAAGAGTAAGCATACATAAGTCCAAAATATAGAGTTCGAGAAAATAAGAGAATCCCGGAAATAAAAACCGAAAGTCGATCCACAAATTAACTATGACTCCGGCTATACCGACGCTCAAGATTCCTATGATATGTTTGGACCAGGGATAATCCGAAAAACTTCCTTGAAAAAGTTGGAGAAATTTGACCAAGATCACGAACATATATATGAGCGTGATTATCGTTGAAAATCCGTATGCCAAGTCGTAGCGGGATTCGAATTTTTCATTTAAATCGGAAAACGGCTTACCTTCGTAAAAAAGCAAAAGGGTATCGATCAAAAAGTAAAATAGGAAGAGAACCGCTGGGGCATAGTGCGGAAGCAGCGCTTTCAGATTCACCTTTTCATCCAAGAGGAGTAGATTGAAATAAATAAAAAGGGAAGGGCCGATCAACAGGATAAAGAATATTTCGCTCGAAAAGAAGTGCGAGTAGTTTAGGCCCAACCCGTTGAGCAATACGAGTCCTTTGATCAGAAAGAAACTCATGGAGATGAAAATGACAAAGACGATCAAGTTCTTTCGGCTTCGTCCTTTAAGAATTTGGATCAAACCGAAGATTAGGGAAAGAACGCCGCCGAAACCTACAAACTGACTAAAAATGTAACCAACGATTTGACTCATAATGACCGAACTCGGATCGCTGACCTTTAACGATGATCCCGGTGGAAAATAGTCGCACAACGTTATACGATGAATTCGTTTTAGCAAATATTTTTTTCGAATTCGTTTTTAAATCCGTATCCGGGAAAAATTTTCCTTCGAAATTCCAGAGATCAACTTTCTTTCTAATAGATAGGAAGTTTAAACGGATGCATTCGAATAACGCTCTGAAACGGTGAAATTTTTTGACTTTCTCAGATACTGTTCTTCGAACCTTCGAATTTCGGATTCGATCGGCTGAAATATCGGATTAAACTCGATATTACGTCCGTTCAGCGCTTCTTCCCGATATTTACTCGGAGTTATTTTCGTAGCGTATACGAAAAATCTTTGAAACGTAGAGAGCGCATTAAATCCGACCGCCATACCGATCGAAATTACGGATCGGGAGGGCTCTTCTTTCAGCAGGGACATTGCCTCTTTGATGCGGTAATAGTTTACGAAAGTATTAAAATTGGTTCGAAGATAACGATTGATGAACGCGGAAAGTTGATGAACGGTGAGGCCCATTTCCGCCGCAACGGAAGGAAGTCTAATGTCCTCGTCCAGAAAAATCTTTTCTTTTACGAATAAGTCGTACAGCTTTTCCATAATCCTTTCATTGTCCAGACTCGTTATGAGATAATCGCTGGTCGTTCTTTTTTGGTAAGAATTGGAAGAGGAACTTGTTGTTCCCCGATTCACATTTTCTTTTTTCGGGGAAGGGAATGTGATCAGATTGCTGAATAGGAAAATGGGCGAGATCGTATAGATTATACAGCTAATTTTCATTGCTGAGTCGGAAAATGATAGAGGGAGAATTTGGTTTAGTTTTTCAACGAGCATGAGCGCAATGAGAAAATAGATCAGTTTAAGCCCTTTCTTTACGTAATAACTCTTAATGAAAAACTGAACGTAAAGACAATAGAATGTTAGAATCGTGATTGAAACTCCGCTGACCGTAGCAAAGAGATTAGGGAGGGTTTTTGTTTCGGAATTATGCCAAAAGTAGATGATCGTCGTGCTAAAAATCAAAGATACGGTTCCGATGAGCAGTAGTTCCCTTGTTAATCCCGTCTTTAGAGAATGATCGTTTTTTTTCATCTCGGTGAATTCGAACGATTCTTTGCAGACGGTATAAATGATAATGCTTCCGGCTATGGTGAAGAAGGAATAAAGAAAGTTCCCGACGGATTGTACAATCTTGTCTACCATTTGGGACTGACTCGAAAAAATAAGCAGATTGAATCCGATAAAAATAAGGATCAAGGCTTGTTTCTTGTGAAAGGGTCTTTTTCTTTTATAATAATAAATTGAACCTAACACAATGTATTGGATTGCACTCGCAAAATAAATATCAAACGACATATATAAACCTCTCGGATCGTTTTTCGATTGGTTTGATTTTAGTTGAATCCCGGATTGTGCACTATCGAGTTTATAAACTCGATAGTGATTTTACGTAATTATTCTCGCTCAATTCGTTTTATATCTAACTAAAAATAGTTGATGGTAGAATTCATTTAAAATGTGGCAAAAGCGTATAGAAGGAGTCGTCTCATTGCGACTCGAAAGTGAACTTTCAAAACGCAAAACCTTCACAGGGATATGGTTATTGCTTCGCGGGTATTCCGGAATTACGCTCGTGTCGATTTATAACCACATGAGCATATACTCGCATTTAGGATTTCTTGATCGGCTCTTCGATATGAACATATTGGATAGATGGATTTCCATCATCGGAACAAAGTCGGGATAGATTCCAAATCTTGGAAGCAAGCTTTTGAAGATTGATTTCACTTCGTTTTTCTTTTACACTCTGATTGTACCAACTTTTAAGAACTGCTTCACATTTTTGGCGAGCAGATCCCTTCCCGCCTTTCGTCGCCGAAGTAGAGGAGCGGCGTTCTTTTCAACTCACTGCCAATACGCTCGTATTCTTCGCCGTTCTAATGATCCTTGCTTGGTTGCAGCCCGTTCCACCCGAACTGACTACGATCTTACATATCGTGAACAGCGCTGGACTCACTGAACTTGCCATTTGCTGGGTTTTGTTGCGCAGGGGTTATATGTTAACCGCGCAGATTTTCTTTTCTTTCGCAAAGTGGGTCCAGCTGGTTGCGATCATATTCACGTTTCCAGGTCAACAAGCGCATTTATATCTTCCGGTAAGCATGCTCCTTCCTTACAATTACTTCTCAACATATTACCGGAAGAAATCGCTCAAGAGTTAAAGGAAAAGCGAGTTTCCGAACCTCGTTTGTATCGCAGCGCGACGGTTTGTTTTACCGACTTCAAAGGTTTCACTCAGATTGCGGAGACATTATCTCCAACGGAACACACGCGGTCGACTGCGTGATGGCGGCTCTGGAAATCCAAGCCTTCATGAATCAAATGAAGGAAATCAAGGCGAACCAAGGCCTTCCGTATTGGGAGCTTCGTCTTGGCATTCATTCCGGAGATCTGATCGCAGGCGTCATCGGAGAGAAGAAATTCGCTTACGACGTATGGAGCGATACGGTCAATACCGCAAGCCGTTGCGAGTCCTCGGGCATACTCGGTCGCATTAATATCTCCGGCGCTACATACGAGCTGGTAAAAGATTTTTTCGATTGCGAATACAGAGGCGCCGTCCCTGCCAAAAACAAAGGAGAAATCTGAATGTATTTTGTCAACGGGCTCTTGCCCGATCTTCGACGAACAGGGGAAGATCGGATTCCGAACGAAGTGTTTCGAAAACGATAAGAACAGCTTCGTACGCAGGTATGACTTAAGATTCCAACTAATTCTTTATAGCCGACCTTCTTTTTGCAAAAAATAAGCCGCAAAAGGATTGACATTATTTTATTATATAGCAAGATGTTTATATAACAATTTAGCTATGCAAACCCTCGATTCTACTTTTGCCGCACTCGCCGATTCTACTCGCCGTGCGATACTTATGCGCCTTGCAAAAGGCGAGTTAACGGTTATGGAACTCGCAAAACCCTTCAAAATGAGCCAGCCCGCCATTTCGCGGCACCTCAAAGTTTTGGAGGAAGCGGGCCTTATCTCGACCACGATCCGCGCACAGGAGCGTCCGCGCCGGCTTGAAACCGCGCCGCTCAAGAAAGCCACGGATTGGATTGAAAAGTATCGCCAGATGTGGGAGGAACGTTATCAGGTGCTCGATGGGTTACTCGAAGAGTTGCAGACGATGCAATCAAAAGGAGATCAATGAGAATGAAAACGGATCAAAAAGAAGTCAAGATAGAATTGCGAGGAGAAACCGAAGTCGTACTCACACGCTATTTCGCCGCGCCGCGAAAGCTGGTATTCGATTGTTTCACCAAACCGGAACTGATGCGTCGTTGGCTGACCGGTCCCGAAGGTTGGATGATCGAGACTATAGAAAACGATCTTCGAGTCGGCGGTAAATACCTGTATGTCTTTGCGGATTCCAAAGGAACCAAAATGGGTATTTATGGAAAATTCTTAGAAGTGATCGTACCGGAGAAAGTGGCGAATAATGAAAATTATGCCACGGACATGTCCGCGTTTAATCCGGATGGTCCGGAAAATCCGGATGCTACCGTCGAGTCGCGCACCTTTACGACCGAAGGCGATCTCACGCTTTTGACGCACGTATGGAAATATGCTTCCGCCGAAGTGCGCGAGATGGAACTGGGTGCGGCCGAAGGTTGGGTGCCACTTTGTGAATCGCTTGATCGATTCTTGTTGGAGCTTGTTCGATAAACTTCAGCAGGTTATCCGTGCCGTATACAAGGATCACTTGCGGCACGGAGGAGTCTATAACTGCTATCGCTTTTGATTCGGATCTCTCAGAATTTTTTCCATCGTCTTTCCTTTGGCCAACTCATCGATCAACTTATCCAGATAACGAATTTTCTGCATGAGCTTGTCCTCGATTTCTTCCACGCGGTAACCGCAGATCATTCCTTTGATTAGAGAAACATGATCATTGATATGAGGCGCTTGATCGAAGAATTCTTCGAAATTGACTTCATTCTTCAGTTGTTTTTGCAGACTTTTCGAATCGTATCCCGTGAGCCAAAAAATAATCGTATCAACTTCCTCTTTGGTTCGTCCTTTTCTTTCCGCCTTTTGAATATACATTGGGTAGACGCTTGCGAAAGACATAGTAAAGATTTTATGTTTTTCCATTTGCTTCGGTACCTGATTTAAGTTTCTTCTACTATCGCGATGATAAGGCCTTTAGAGAGCTGTCTAAAGAAGAATATAGAATCTATCCTTTGTTCTCAATCGCCTTTCTCATTGTCCCCGGGGTCGTTTCTTTATCAATCGATTGGCCGGATATTTTTCGAATATTTTACTTGACATGCAGGTAATTGCCTGCATGTTATTTTCTAACAAGCATAACGAATGGACGCTGATTCTGTTTTCAAAGCGTTGGGGGACCCGACACGCAGAAAGTTACTGGACCTTCTTTATGAGAAGAACGGCCAGACTCTGGGTCAGCTTTGCGAGCACTTGGATATGACAAGGCAATCGGCAACGCAGCATATCGGGCTTCTCGAAGAAGCCAACCTGATCAGCATAGTTTGGCGTGGTCGCGAGAAGCTGCATTTCATCAACCCGGTCCCCCTGCATGAGATATACGAACGGTGGGTGCGGAAATTCGAACACAGGCGACTGAGTCTGCTGCATGATCTGAAGAAGGAACTTGAAGGAGAGAACCATGAGTAAAGAGAAGACAAGTTTTGTTTACGTGACCTATATCCGCTCTACACCGGAGAAGGTGTTCGAAGCCATCACAAAGCCTGAGGTCGCGAGGCTCTATTGGGGTCACGAGAATATCTCCGACTGGAAACCTGAATCCACATGGGAACATGTGCGTGCGAACGAGCAACGAACGGTGAACATCGTCGGCAAGGTGGTCGAGGTTGTGCCGCCGAGTCGCCTCGTAATCACCTGGGCGAGTCCTTCTCAAGCGGCCGATCCGGAAAGTTATAGCCGTGTGACTTTCAATGTCGAGGAATACGAGGATATGGTGCGTCTAACGGTCACTCATGACGAACTCGAAGCGGGAAGCGGAATGGCAAAGGGCATCCAACAGGGTTGGCCGATCGTGCTTTCCAGTCTGAAGTCTTTGCTGGAAACGGGGCAGGGTATCGATGTCTTTGCTAAACCGAAGTCGACTTCGAGTGCGAGTCTTTCATGAATGCGTCTTACACGGGCGGATGTGCATGCGGTGAAATTCGTTACGCCATTTCCGATGAACCTATATTCATGAACGATTGTCAATGCCGAGACTGTCAACGGATGAGCGGTACCGGTCATGGATCGTATCTGACGTTCCCATCTCGAAAAGCCGTAAACTTGAATGGTGAAGCGACACATTTTGATAGGGTTGGGGATAGCGGCGGCATCAAGACAGCCGCGTTCTGTCCAAAATGCGGTTCGCCCGTTTACATGACCTTTGCTGCAATGCCCGAACTGTTTACAGTGCACGCCGCGAGCTTGGACGATCCCCATCGATACAAGCCGCAGGCGGTGACCTACGCCGTGCGGGGCCACGCATGGGATCATACGGATCCGTCTTTGCAGAAATTCGAAAAGATGCCTCCGGCATAAAGGATTGTCGTATGCTTAGAAATTGTCTGCTCTTGACCTTGATTCAAATGTTCTTTGTATTTTGTTTGAGCGCTTTGCCGAAGGACATGCCCGCAGAGTTTTATTTGGAATTTCATCGGGGCGGGGGAATGCGGCCGGACCATACCGAATTTTATTTTTCGAAAGAACTTTCATACGTTAAGGAGAGAAGGGATCGAAAGGAGGAGATCCTTTGTTTTAAGACCGATCCCGAGTTGCTGAAGAATTTATACGCAACCTTAGTGAAAAATCGTTTCGATCGGATCGAAACCAGAAAGGAAACGATCTATGATCGAGGCGGAGAAAGCGTGCAAGTGGGAATCGATCGGGAAACGTATAACAAGTCGGATGCGGGAATGACTCTGATCCAATCGTATTGGAAAACGAATTGGAAAAATGTTCTCGATGAAATTAAAAAGACAAAACGTTTATCCGTGGACGGTTCTTCGAAAGCCCGCTTTTCGCTGACGTGGAAGGATTTTCAGGAGCCTTTGTCCTTGAATATCTGCACCGAAAAACGAACTCTTTCCTATCATTATCAGGTTCAACCTTCTCGTTTTGAGGAGATTGAATTCTACTTTTTACCCGGAAAATATAAACTTTCGTTAGAGTTTCACGAAGACAAGGGAAAATTTCACAAGTTCGACGTTGAGTTTGGAATGGATGGCGATTCGAAACCCGTTTCCTTTCGTTGTAGTCCGGAGGGCTGCGTTCGATATTAAGAAGGACTCAATAAATTTATAAATTATAATTTATGAATATATAATATGTCGAACATTCTAAAATCGTACGATATCTTTCCGTTCGATAACTCTATTCCTTCGCGTTCCGTTCTTTTCAAAGGACAGAAACGCGAAGGATCTTATTTTAGTTACGTAACTCTTTTAGAAGTTCGGCGCTTCCGGTGATCGCGAGTGCGGAGGCAAGTCCTCCCATCATCGCTCCCGCAACTCCGGGAGAAGCCGCGTCGGCTCCGGTAAGATACAAACCTTCGATCGGGGTGCGAACGTTGAACCAAGGGCATTCTTCCTTTTTGTATCGTTCGGGAACGCAGGCTAAGCCGTAGATCGCTCCGTCCGGATGCGAAGTAAAATGTTCGTTCGTGATCGGTGTCGAAAGTTCTGCGTATTCGACGATTTTTGTGATTCCCGGAAAACGAGCCTCCAAGGTTGTCAGAATTCTTTCCGTGATTTTCTCTTTGAGCTGTTTGTATTCTTCTCCTCTACGTTTCCAAGGCTCCGATTTCCATGCAGAAAAATGATCGTAATCCGTAAACGTAATCACATCCATCGTATGACTTTTTGCTTCGGGATTCTTCAAGCTCGGAAACGAAAGATAGAGATTGGGAATTTCCCCGTCGGACCCGATCCAATCGTTTCTTTCGGAGAAGTTCTGATCGTGATCGCTTGAGGAGAAGATCCAATAATTCTCCCCTTTGAAACCGAACTTTGCAGGACTTTCGGATAAGCCGAGATAAAGACAAACGCTCGTAGTCATCTTTTCTTTATTATAAAAATCTTTTAGACTTTTGCGAAACGAAATCGGATAATTCTCGGGAATCAACTTGGTGTAAGTGGGATAAGCTCCCGCACAGGAGACGACGATCGGCGCGAAAAAATCCCTTTCCGATCCTTCACCTCGAAGAGCCTTCGCTTTTACTCCGACGGTCTTTCCTTCTTTGATTAGAATTTCCTTAACTTCGACCGAGGAAAGAACCGCGCCTCCGAATTCTTCGAGAATCGGCTCGATCGCATCGAAAATTTTTCCAGCACCTCCGATCGGATAATAACCGCCGTGAAGATAGTGCTGCACGAGAGTCGCGTGCATCGCAAAAGCGACCTTGGAAGGAGGCAAACCGTAGTCTCCCCATTGAGCCGCAAGAATTCCTTTCAGTTCCTGACTGCGGAAGTTCGCGTCCAAGTATTCCTTAAGAGTGAAGATTTTCGATTCTCCTAAAAGCCCGGCAACGGAATCCAAAGGAGGAGGAGCAAGGCGCATCATGATCGATTTGCCGAAAAGGTTGGAAGTCTTTTTAATATCTTTGAAATAACGATCGATGGCTTCGATTTCTTCCGGAAATTTATTTCCAAGATCGGATTTGAATTTTTCCGGATCTCCGTAGATGTCGAAAGAAACCGAAGGGAAGATCAATTTTTCGAAAGGTTCCGGCATTCGTTTCCATTGAACTTTTTTCCGTGTGATCTTATCGGAGATCTTTCTGCAAAGACCTTCTTCTTGCATATCTCCAACGTAATGAATTCCCACGTCCCAATGATACTTTCCCTGTTTTCTTTGAAACTCGTGCGTGAAGCCGCCGGGTTGGGAGTGTTTTTCGATCATGAGAATCTTTTTACCGTAAGATTGGGCCAAAAGACTGGCGGCGCAGAGGCTTCCCATTCCCGAACCTATAAATATTATATCGAACTCGTTTCCTATTTGATCGATATTCATTGACAAAATCCTCCCGAATCGTTTTAATGTGAACGGTTATCACATTGATAATTCGACTAGACTGTAAAATGTAATAATCGTCAACATGAAAAATTCTCCCGATAAAAATTCGTATCATCACGGCGACCTGAAAAAAGCCTTATTGGAAGCTTCGCTTCGTATTCTAAAGGACGAAGGATACAAGGCTTTAAGTCTTCGAAAGGCCGCAACTTACGCGGGAGTGAGTCAATCAGCTCCTTATCGTCATTATGAGGATCTGGAATCCTTATATGCGGACATAGCGGAAGAAGGTTTTAGGATGCTTGCAGAGCGTCAGAAAAAACTGCAGGTCAAATACAGAAAAAAACCTCTTCTATTATTTCGTGAATCCGGTGTTTGTTATGTGGAGTTCGCATTGGAATCTCCCGATCTTTTCCGCATCATGTATGGGAATCAAATCGAAAGCCATTCCAAATACAAATCCTTGGTCAGAACGGAGGATGAATCCTTTCAAATCATCGTCGAAATCATTCGTGATTGTCAGCGGGCGGGGGTTATTCGAACGGACGATGTGGTAAGTTCCGCGACCTCCGCGTGGACCATGGTCCACGGCATTGCGGTCCTTTTAGCGGGAAAACAAGTTATGTTTCGATCCGTGGACTTGAAGGAAGCGAGAAGAATCACGAAGGAGTTGATTCATTATCTTTATATCGGAATGAAGTCGGACGAAGGCCGCTCCAAACATTCGTATTGATTCGATGATACGAATTTCTTTCAAATCGATTTTAGTTTAACCGATAGTAAATAAAAAATTTCAAACACGGAAAGCTAAGAAGTAAGAACCTCTTTTGTTTTTTAAGGAATAAACGCCTGTTTGGCGATTTGCATGTAACACGACATAGTGTAAGAAATGGGATCTTTCCGAGAGAATGTTTATAGTATTGGACGAATCGACTTTTTCGTTATAGATTCGAAGCAGTATTTTCAAAGGAGAAAACTACATGGATCAACAAATCAGAGACGGATTAAACGCAGGATTTGGTGTTCTAAAAATTGGAAGGGAACAAATTGAAAGTCTGAAACAGAGTTTAAATAAAAACTTCCAGGATTTAGTAGCAAAGGGCGCTTCGGATAACTCAGAATCGGTGGTGAGATTGCGGGAGTTCGTCGATACGATATTCAAAAGATATTCGGGATTAGCGAGCCAGGCCGAGAAAGGATACGAGGACGTTCGCAGTAAGTTTTCGGAAGTCGTAGATCAATTCACCTCTTCAAAACCTAAGAAAAGTCCGCAAGCGCCTATGAAAAAAACGGCGGCTTAATGTCGGTCAATCGCTTCGATTCTTAAGCGAAGGAAATTAGAAATCGCAACGTTCTATACTTTGATGCCGAGCCCATTTAATCGGAAAACCCAATATCAACGTTTGTGATTTCTTTTATCTTTCGAATCAAGTGACTCTTTACATCCTTTCTATTTCTAGTTTCATGTCTTAGTTTTCAATCTTCATTCTTTGTTTTGCTTACAAAGCCTCTATCTATTTCTTGATCTTGACACAAAGAAAAGAAACGGCAGTTTGTCTGGATACATTATCTTTTTTAAAGGGGAATCTATCATGGATGAAACTACGATCACTAGCATTGCTGTTGGAATCGGTGTAGCTTTGGCGTTCGCGATCGTTGCACGTCGCGGAAAAAAATTAGAACCGCTTATTCTGAAAGAACTTCAGGCTGCGGGCGGCAGTTTGACATTGCCGGAACTTGTTAAACGGATCGGTTTGAAAGACTCATTTATAAATCGCGGTAAAGTGATTCAAGCCGTAGCGCCGATGGTTTTGAAAGGCGAGGTCGTTGAAATCGATGATCCGAATGCTACGATCAAAGACCGATTGGAGCTGAAGCAGTTTCGACTTAAATAGAAGAGAAATCTTTTCGGTTGATTGTCATAGGCCGATTTTCGGTGACACGGAGGAAGATGCATCGGAAAAAATCAAATGTGAATCAGAGTCGTTAAACGTCGTAGCTTATTATAATAGTATGCTTTCGGGACGAGCGATTGCAGCTCGTATAATGAAATACGAATCCAAGACATTGAGTTAGTTACATAATTAGCAAAGTCGTTTTTTAGCTAAGTAATTCTGGAGCATACAGGCGTTTAAAAAAGGCGTTGAAACAATTGAACTAAACGGCAGTTGCGAATTATCAACTGAACTCCCGGACGGGAAAGTTATGTATAGATTAATATAGGACAAAGCTATTTCCTCAACAAACCCTCAACAGCGACAAGTCATTGCGTATTACAAAAGCAGGACTGTTTAAATTTGTCCATTCTTTCAAAACAGAAGAAATCTTGTGGGGAGACTAAAGATCCTAAGAACTCCTTTCTAGATCCTTGACAGGTCGGCCATTGATCTCTTGTTGCCGGTTACAAAGAATAAGGTAAAACAACGTAAAGTTTGAAAAAACGGGTTTTCAGGATCTATATTTCATCTCGAACCCAATCATTCATTGGGATTTACCTTGACTAAAATATTGCAATATTTTTTGATAATAAAGTAGTTGTGATTATTGAGTCATTTTTGTATCACAGATTGTGTTTCGAGGAACTTTGAGAAACTATAGGTTTTTTTTCGCGTTTTTTTTGTTTGTCTTCCTTTTTGATACAAAAATCTATCCGGATGCAAAGGGAAGTAAAAGTCTATTTCATTTGGATTTAGAAAAGGCTATTTTAGTTGGGATTACTAATAATTTAATCATAAAGAATATAGAAAGGCAGAACGAAGTTATCGAGTTAACTTTAAATGAAAAATGGAGAGAATATCTTCCTAAGTTAGGCATTTCTTACTTTGGATTAAAGAATCTCAATCAAAATCAAGTCGATTCCGTTTATAACGATATTCGTCTTACGGTTCAACAGCTCCTGTATGATGGCGGTGAAAATTTCAAAAACATTGAAATTGCGAAACTATCTGCGGAATTAAATAAGGCTGAATTTAAAATTCAACTTAGAAAGATCAAAATAGAAATCGTAAGGCTTTATATGAAAGTTATAGCTTCTAGAGGGAAACTGCTCACTTCCAAGAGGCTTCATAAAAGTTTCAAGAGCCAGCTAAACGACATTTTTTCCGAATACAGAAATGGACTGAAGGCGCGCATTGATGTTTTGGAAATTGAACAAAAATTGAACGAATCACAGTTGAATCTCATTAGAGCCGAAAAAGATCATAAAGCAGCGATTACCGAATTAAAGTTATTTCTTCAGTTGGAAGAGTCAGACGAAGTTGAAATACGCGAGAACGTTTTCTACGATTACGTTTTAAATGATCCTTTCCCAATTTTATCCAAAGACGAGAGCGATATTGAACATAATCGTCCGGATTTGAAAAAGACTAAAATTGTTGTCGATAGATTAAAAATAGAAAAGGAAATCGCGGAAGATTATTGGAAACCGAAATTTTTGATCGGAGGCTATGCGGGTAAAAACTCAAACGATACGAATCCTGTAAATCATTATAACTATGGTTTTAATTTTTCTATCGTTTTACCTTTAGGAAGTTCTACTTTTCAAACTCAATCGAACTATGGAGTTCAAACTGATGGAACAGGTATTCAAAGGATTCCTGGTTATGGACCACAGTTTGTGGGCCAAGGTGAGAATACCTTTAATAGCGCCAATTTGCAGTTATTCGATAATCTTTCCCAGTCTCGAAAAATTTTGGAAGGTGAACTCAAATTAACCGACGCCGTTGCTGCCTACAATATTGCGAAGAAGCAGGCGGTCTTCGAAGTTGTTAAATCCAAGGATAAACTTACAGAGAATTTTTCAGTGATTTATGCAGTTAGCAGAAAGGTAGTTCTTTCGCTGGAGAATTTTAGAATCACTAAGAGTAAGTTCAAAAATGGTCTTGTAAAAAGGACGGAGTCTTTGAAAGCCGAATATGAACTTTCGAAAGCGCAGGATGAACTTGCCGACTCGTATGCCGAATACTTAAAATCTTGTTACGAATATTTTAATGCGAGCGGCCGCGATTTAATTGATTTGCCTTTTTATAAAGTCGAGAGGGGGAAGGGGAACAGCGTAGTCTCGCAGCTGATAAAAGAAAATCGAGAAAATGTGGATGTATTTCCGGAAAGGGGGTATTGATGGGGTTCGATATTAAAAAAGGTTATAAAAAATTTCTGATTATTGCTACGGGGTTCTTTTATGCGATTTCTTGCAATAATATCAATGATAAGGCCGGTAAATTTCTCCCCTACTTAAACGTGGGAGTAAATCCGAAAGTTTTAGTTTTTTCGCCCGGATCGAATGAGGCTAACGTCGCACCAAATACGAAAATTCAAACGACTTTTGATCGTCTTATGAAAATCGATACTTGCGTAAGTTCTTTCGTGATTAATCCGAACGTTACCGGTTTCTATCAAACTACGCCGATCAGCATCGAATTTACGCCCTCAGCAAATTTAAGCACCGGAACTTATACAGTGACTATCACGAAAGGTTGTGAGTCAGAGGAGGGACACGATCTAAAAGATGTCTTTACATCTCGGTTCGCTGTCGGAGCCGCACCCGGAAGTACGCTCAATCTTCCTTCCGTTCTATCGATGAATACAAATCGAGGTAATTTACCTACCTGTCTGGCGGGAACAGGAACTACGGTAGATTTTTCGACGAACGATACTATAGACGGATGTTTAGGGATTACAACAAATCGAAATCCAATTTCTGTTTCTTTCTCCGAACCAATGAAT
Source organism: Leptospira yasudae (assembly GCF_003545925.1). Classification (NCBI taxonomy): domain Bacteria; kingdom Pseudomonadati; phylum Spirochaetota; class Leptospiria; order Leptospirales; family Leptospiraceae; genus Leptospira; species Leptospira yasudae. Next base: position 369,957 of record NZ_QHCU01000006.1, read on the forward strand.
ACCGATCTTACCTCGCTCGCAGTTACTCTTTCTCCTAATTTACCCTCCAATTACGATTGGTCTTTGGACGGCAAAATACTGACGATTACACCGGATTCCCCTTACCCGTTCGGTCAAAGAATTACTGTGAATGTTAGTTCGAATGCAGTCAATACATCGGGTACTAAAATCGTAAACGCTAAATCGGCAAGTTTCGTTGCAGGTGGTATCTTTTCTTCGCCAGTCGTTCAGGCGGTCGGACTGGCTAGCCAGGGTTGCGCAAACTCGTTGCCCGGTGTTGGTTCTGTTGTTGGAGGAGATTGGACTTTGGGATCTTGCTTTTGGGACAGTTCTCTTGGTTTGCTAAGCGCCGGGTTGTATCGGTTTCGCGGAGGCGATGATGGGACAGGCCTTGCCGGTTCCACGAATGCTTGCGGGGATGTAAATACAGATAACTTTAGGTTAATCTTTAGCAACTACATGCAGACGGCAATCACTGCAAATGCGGTTAGGATTCAGCGCGTTTCACCCCCGTTAACTAATGCACGAATTTCGTCTTATAATTGGTCCGACTGCCAAGCGACTTTCCCCTTTGGATGCCGATCTTTGACGGTCTCTTTTGCGGAACAAGAAGCTTCCTGTAACGGCGTCTTATTCGGAGATGCGACTACCGGAGGCGACTTTAATATGTTGCGAACGAACACATCGCCCGCCGGTTTTCCGATATACAATCTTATCGTCGATACTTCCGCCAAGGACGTTAACGGTTATAGTTTGCAAAGCCAGTTCATATTCGGAGTGGAAGGAAAATGAAATTCGAAAATAAATATTTCGGTAATATCATAATTTATTTCGTTTTTGTTTCTTGGTTTCATTCTTGTTCACTCATCCCATTTTACTTTTCCAAACCGGGAAGCGCGAAGGATACCGGTAAAAACGGGGTTGTGATTATCGGAGAAGTCAGAGTCCGTGACTCGACCGGAGCTTCCTTCGTGAACGATATTTTTCGGGAGAGTTTACAATTCAATCTTTTAGCGGAAGGATATTCACCGATTGTCATCGACGACGAAATGAAAGAATTCACTCCATTTAAAAATTTCGGTTTTGTCCAGATCGAAGAAGATTCAAAGGACAAGTCGAAATCGAATCCATTGGGTTCAGGAATGACGGAAAATTCCCATGATAACTCGGTTAGAATTCTCGGAAAGACGGAACAGAATCTGCGATCCTTTCAAGATAAGATTAAATTTGATTACTATATAGACTCGACTGTGATCTTGAAAGAGATAGGGTCCGTTCTGGACGGTAAAAACTCCCTACTTATCTTTATTAGAACTTACGACAAATTCGGTAAAAGAATCGGCGAGGTCGAATACATTACAGTCGGTCCGAAAGATAAACTCGATAGGATGATTTCCGAAAGTGTTAAAGAAATATCGAAAAAATGGAAAGGACTAACGGGTCAGTGATGGATATAATAGAAGCAGTAAGAAAATACACCAATCGAAAGAACTTGTATTTGATTATAGGAAGCGTCATTTTCGTAGCGACTGGCTTCTTGATTCGTTCTTATTTTCTTAAAAAAGAAATTGCGGAAATTTATTTAGAAGGAATCGCGCAATATTCCTCCGGTCATCTTCCCGAAGCAAAGAGCGCTTTTTTGCGCGTTCTTGAAATAAATGAACATCATACTGATTCGTTGTTCCTACTCGGAAAGATAGAATTCTTTTCTAAGAAGTTTCAGGATGCGGAAGATTACTTTGAAAAATGCAAAAAGCAGGATGCGGAAAGGCTTGATTGTTCTTTTTGGAAAGCTAAGTCCGGATTTCTGATAGGTAAACACTATGATGTCGTGGAGAATGAAATCTTTTTTTTGAAGACAAAAGGTTTCGAACACCCTGAATTAAATCATCTACAAGGTATGCTTTATGAAAGGTCCGGGAAACTATCGCTTGCGTTGAAGAGTTACGAGGAAGCGCTAAGTTTTACCGTGGTCGCGCTTCCGACTCTGCAAAGACTGGAAGCGATTTATTCGAAAGCTGGATTTAAAGAGAAAGCCGAAAAATACGAAGCTTTCAATCGATCAATTCGTGAATTTCACGCAAAAAATATTACTAGATAAATAAGAAGGACCGGTCAATGCAAAGGTTGCACTTACTCAAGGCGAAGATAGAAAGAGCTTTTCAAATCTATTTTAAAAGCACGGAAAAAGATATTATCGATGATTCGAAAGGATTTTTTTACAAAGTTTTTACCGTTCAGATTATCATCATTCTCATTTACTCGATAGGTAATCTAATCGTAACTTACAGCGTGAATTTCGACGAGGTCAGCGCACTGAATATGCGAATGAGGTTGCTGTTCGAACAACGAGGAGTGTCTCCTTTCTTATATTCGATGAATACTTACCCATACACAATACTATGGGCTATATTCTTTATTTTACTATATCAATTGTTCGCAACTTTCTCGAAGTATTTGGTGTTAAAGGCTTTTTCCGAGAATAATGTAAGCATGATAAGTCTCTTGGGAATAGAGATTACTTCCTATTCAAGATTCATTCTTTGCTTATTCCCGATTTTACTCTATGCGGAATTATTTCCGGAGCAATATAAGCAGGAGTTGCTTCCTTTGCTTTTTTATTCCTCAATTTATTTGATAACGCTATTGTGCGGTGTTTATCTATACGCATCAAGATATGTGAAACTATCGCAAATGATCTTTTCTCAAGCTATTGGCCGAGCGATATTCACTTTCTCAACACCGATCCTGGCCGTTTTTTTTATCGTTATTTGGATTATCCGTTAGATGAGTTTTCAAACCGCTAAAACTAAGAATAAGATTCTATTTGGTGTGATCGGAATTTTCGGGTTAACTGTATTTTCATTTGTCGTAATTTTTCCGAGGATTAAGAGTACTATAAGGTCGGACGCCAATCGAAAGGTCTCAGTGAAAGTTACCCGAGCTAAGGCCGTTGAAATCGCCCCTTCTATAGAATCTAGCGGTTCGATAGAACCTGAGGAGAAACTAGACTTATACTTTAAAGTGCCGGGTAGGCTTGATCGTGTTTTTGTGGAAGAAGGTGATCGGGTCAAACAAGGAAAGTTACTCGCTTCCTTAGAAAAATTTAATTTTGAGCAGGAAAAAAATCGTTATGAAGCATCCCTAGATTCAGCGAAGGCAAATCTCCGTTTAGCTCAGGAAAAATATGAGAAAGCAAAAAAAGGTATAGAAGCCCGTTTTATAGAAATCAAAAAACAAACGGAACTCGTTCATAAATATAAGGAAGAATACGAAAAAGCTAAAAGGACTTATGAGGCCAAAGAAGCAGTTGTAAAAGACGGGGGTCTCAGCCAGGAAGAGTTAAATGCTTCCAGAGTTGAGATGATTTCAAAAGCTACGACATTTGAAAACGGCAAACGAGATTTGGAAATTCAACAGATCGGCATGCGCGATTCGGATATTAAAGAATCCGGTTTCGAAATTCCGAAAACAGAATCCAAACGATTGCATGTTCTAAAAGAAATCGGGACGAAGATCGAAAAAGCCGAAATGGATGTAGCTTCCGCAAGCGTCCGTTCTACGGAAGCGCTTTTGACTTCCGCTAAACAGAACCTTAAAGAATCCGATCTCTACAGTCCTATTGATGGGACCTTAATCCGTAAATTTAAGACAAAAGGTGAAATATTGAACGGCGCCTCGGCGCAAGGGCAGGCAGTATTTACGGTTGCGAAAGTGGACAAAGTATTCGCTGTTTACAACGTGAGCGAAAAAGATTCGGTGAATATTCAAAAAGGATTAAATGTTGAGGTGACGGCGGATATTTTTGAAAATAAAAAGTTCGCGGGAACGGTCGCGAGAATTCAGGAATTTATCGATGAAAAAACGCATACCGTCCAAGTGAGTACTAAGGTTTCCAACGAGAGTCATTCTTTGAAACCGGGTATGTTCGTTAGAACCAAAACTTTTCAGGGCAAGAAAGAGAAAATGATCGAAATCCCGCGGACATGTTTCATCGAATCATCCGAGAAAGAAGGTTTCGTTTTTGTGATTCGAGATAAATTTGCATATAAAGTCGGGATTACTTTAAGAGAAACGTTAGGAGAATCTTTGCTTGTTTCGACAGGTCTTCAAGAAGGTGACATCATCGTAACCGATGGAATTTCAAGATTGAAGGAAGGCTCCGAGGTTGAAATCGACGAGTCTAAAATAGGACCGTAAATACAGTTTATCGAACAAGTTATCCTGTGCAAAATTTTCTTAAAAAGATGATTTCAAAGAGAGCCGGGATTCTCGCTTTCTATACATCTTTTGTTCTTTTCGGAATTATTTCGCTATTCGATTTGAAACTGGCAATTCTTCCAGATATTGGTTTTCCTAAAGTTCAAATCGAAACTAAATATCCATACGCAGGAATTGAAGAAGTCGAAAGTCTCGTTTCGAGGCCTCTTTCCGAGAGATTGGCAGGCGCAAGAGGAGTTAAAAAAGTAACAGCCATATCCGAGCCTGGGATAAGCAAAATCGCGATCACGTTCGCAAACAATCAAGATCTTGATTTTAAAATATTAGAGCTCAGAGAAAAAATAGAGCAAGTCCGTGAGATTTTACCACAGAATTCTGAAAAACCCGTACTTACACGTTTTGATCCATCCAGTAGTCCATTTTTAGAAATCGTATTTTTCCCAAAAAAAACAGAAGATTCCGTCGGATTGCGAAAGTATCTAGAAAATCATTGGAAGCCCGTTTTGGAAAGAATAGAAGGAGTTGCGAGCCTTCAAATCGGAGGAGGGTATGATCGGGAAATTCTTGCGAAAATCGATTCTAAAAGAATGCTATCCTACAATCTCTCTCCGGAGGCGGTAGGTAGGAGAATCATATTATCGAATCGTAATGTTCCAGCGGGTAGTGTACCCTCGGGAGATAAGGATGTTTTAGTTAGGGTGAAAGGAGAATCGGAGAACTTAGCGGACCTTTCCGAAACCGTCGTATCAGTGGGCCCGAACGGTGAAACAGTTCGGCTCAAGGATTTTGCGGATGTGACTATTAATTTTCGTAAAAGATCCGAAAAGGCATTGTTCAACGGTAAAGAATGCGTAATATTCTATTTTTATAAAGAATCCGGGGCGAACCCGATTGCTCTTTCGGACAAGATTTCAAAGGAAGCCGAATTGCTCTACGAGTCTTCGAAGGGAGAAGTCAAATATGTAAGCGGTTTCGACGAGGCGTCATACGTCGCGGAATCGATTCACGGACTTAGGCTTTCTCTTATTATAGGAGCATTTCTTGCTTTTTCGGTTTGCTTAGCGGTATTGCGAAATTTTTCCACTCCCCTCGTGTTGATAAGCATCGTTCCCGTCGCAGTACTTTCTAGCTTTTTCCTTTTTTGGATTTTCGGACTCTCCATAAATATGATGTCTTTAGGTGGTTTGACTGTTGGTATTGGCATGCTGTTTGACAATAGTAACGTCGTACTCTCCGCCATCGAGAAAAACCATGTTGGTAAAACAAAAAAGTTCGACGCGGTTGTTCTCGGATTGTCAGAAGTTTATGTTTCGGTAATTTTAGCGACGCTGTCGACCTTGTTCGTTTTCATTCCTATGATCTTTTTACGATCATTTATCGGGTCTATTTTCAGTGAAATGGCGATGGCGATCTCGCTCTCTCTGATTTTAAGTCTTCTGATTTCGCTTACTTTAACGCCCGTTTTATATTCTTTGTTTCCTAAATGGACGGCGCCCGAAGATTCACGAATCGCATCCTTTTTTACCTACTGCGCTAAGATCGAACAGTCGCTTGTTCATTCGCAGAGAAAATTTTTGGAAATGATCCTGCGTTTTCCAAGGAAACTTTTTATGACCCTCGCGGGCTTTGTTTTTTTATCCGGATTTGCGGTCTGGTTTGTGAATAAAGAGATTTTGCCGCAAATGGAAACTGGAGAATTCGAAGTACAAATAAAATTCCCTCAAGGAATTATGAGAGAGCGAATAGAAGACCTCAGCTTTGGAATCGAATCCTATATCAAAGATAAATATCCGATCGAATTGAGCCTTGCTAGAATCGGAAAAGAAAACGTTTCGAAAAATTCCAGTGGGTTCAATATCGATCCGGTTACCGAAATCCGTTTTGTAATACGATCGTGGGATGTCCGAAAAACGACCGAAATCGTCGCAAATGTTCGCAACGACCTTTTACGAGAATTTCCTCAGTTAGAAAGTAACGTTAAGTTTTCCGGTGACGTATTATCAACTTTGCTTGGAAAGAAAAACGAAATCGAAATTGAAATACGAGGCGAGAGTATTTCAACCTTAGAAAAGGTAGGAAAAAAGCTAAAGGCCGATGTGGAAAAAATTAAAGGAGTTAGAAAAGTTTCAATCGCTCTTGAAGATAAAGTAAAATCGTATTCTCTAAAATTAGACGAGTCGAAATTACTAATTTATGGATGGTCTGCGGAGGCCGTTAGTGAATTTCTCAAGATAGGAACCTTGGGCGGTTATTTTTCAGGATTGGAAATTTCGGGCGAAGAGGTTCCTATCCGGCTCGTTTTTAGAGAGGAAGATATTCCGAACGCTTATTCATTTAGAAATTTATATATTCCGCACGCGGGAAAACTCGTCCCATTGAGTGAAATTTCCTCTTTAGATGAATCCTCACAGTTCCGCTCCTTATACGGCGTAGGCTCCAGCAGGGCAAATTTTTTAAACGTTTATACGGATAAGGATAAAAAGGATTATGTTGAAAAGGAGACGGCGAAACTTTTTAATTCTTCGAATGACCCGGAAGTTACGATCGATTTTAAGGACGGGGACGATACCAAAGACGTATTATTCGAACTATTATTCACGATTTTGCTGGCGTATATCATCTTATACTTATTGATTGCCGGTCAATTCGAATCGATTCAGGTCGCGAATAAGATCCTTTTTACGATTCCATTCGCAGTAATCGGAGCGTTACCCGTTCTTGTCGTTACCGGTAAGTCTCTTAACGCCAGTTCGTTCGTCGGTTTGGTTTTATTGATGGGCATATCGATAGATTCAGCGGTATTGTTTTACGAATATTATATATTAGAGAAAATAAAAGTAGTTTCTTCCGAAAAGGCGGCTTTTAACGCGTCGGCCATCATTCTTAGACCAGTAATCATGAACTCTGCAACTACTTTTGCAGGACTTTTGCCGGTAATGCTGGAATTGACACCCGGTTCGGAATTTCAGTCCTCTATGGCGACGGCAATCGGTTTCGGACTCATATTGAGCGTACTAAATTCTTTGTTATGGATCCCTTTTCTTTTTGCTAGAGAAGAACGAATCTAAATTTTTTAAAACGATAAGCTCTTATGTTTACTTTATTCGATTCTCTTGCAAACCGAAGACCTGGACTTCATTTGTCAATCCTAACGTTACTACTTCTGTTGACCGTCTTGAATCTAAGGAATATTCGTTGGGAGGTTTATCCTGTGTCCGTTTCCGGAAACGTTATCGTTACTACGCAACATGCGGGAGCTGACGTTCAAAAGATGGAATCGGAAATCACGTTTCCGTTGGAGGAGGCACTATCGAGTACGGGTGGGATTTCGGAGATGCGTTCCGTAACGGAAGCGGGTAAGTCGGAAATTCGAATAAGCTTTGAAAATTCGGATAAAATTCTGAAATACATAGCCGAAATCCGGGAAAAGATAGAACGCGTTTCTACCGGCTTTTCAAAAGAAATCCGTAAACCTACCATCGAATCTTCCGGTTCCGTAGAAAGTCCCGCCTTAGTAATATCGATTCAAAAGGATCAGATCGATAAGAAAGAGTTACGTTTATATGCCGAAAAAAGACTGAAAGCCAAAATCGAAACGGATCCTAATGTGGGCAGAGCGATTTTAGTGGGAGGTGAAGCTTACGAAATCCTAATCGCAATTGATAGGGATCGTTTGGAAGCGGAAGGGTTGACTATTGATGACGTTGTCCGCAAAATAAAGTCGAACAATTCACATTCGCTTGTTTCCGTTTCAAACGAAGGGGAACTTGAAAAACCGATTTATTTGAACTTGAAGAAGAATGAACCGAGTGATTTTGCTCGAATCCCGTTGCAGCATAAAAACCGCGGGATCCTTTTTTTAAGAGATATTGCTAAGATCGACTATCAAACGAAAGATAAGGACAGTTTTTTTCGAAGGAACGGTCAGGAAGGTTTAAGTCTTTATGTTTATCCCGCTTTTCAAGGGAATCTCAGTTATCTAAGCAAGGAAGTAGAGAAATTTAGGACCGAATTTCAAAAAGATGGAATTCGTCTTGAGATCGCGTACGATCGTTATTCGCAGATCCGTAAGGAATTGTTCCGGCATTTTCTAACCTCCGGACTTTTATTTCTATTTACGATTCTATGCTTTTTTCGGAATTCACTTATCTCTTCTTTATTCTCTTTTGTTTTGGCGACCATTATCGTGTCCGGCGTTTTGCACGTTTGTTTCGGGAATATCAATGTTCTTCTTTCGACTGGAACGAATCTTTTTATACTTCTTTTTCTTTTGGCCCCGAAAGTTTCGATTTTTGTTCTCCAGAATCCTATCGGGAGATTTTTATTCGGAAGACTTCATTTTCGGTTTGGGATTTTGATTTTTCAGACGATTTGGGTGATTGTTCTTTTCTTGTTATTTAAAAAAGATTTCGGCTTTTTTCTTTTGCAAACGGTTTTTGTAACGGTTTGTCTTCTATTCTTTTGGAATTTTGCAATTCGTTTGAATTTTTCCAGTTTTCATTTTTTGAATCTAATCCCGCGGTTCGACAAATTCGTTTTTCTTTTCATCGAACCGTTTGCCGGTCGCATTTCAAATATCGGTTTGAGATTTTTCAAGGTCATTCGCATTTTCGGGAGTAAGAACAATTTACTTTCCCGTTTTCGAAACATTTTTTTAAAAACTAGATCCAACTTTTACGAAAACCCAACCTTGTTTTTGATCACAATTATCGTCATTTCCGTTTTTATAATACTCAATACGTATAAAAGCTATTCTGTTCGGGTTCAAAGACAGATTCTTTTATGTATGATCGAACTTCCTTCCGGAACGGGAGTGGGAACGACAGACAAAGTCTCGAAAAAAGTAGAGGCGCTTCTCCTTCAATCCCCTTCGGTCGAGGAGACGGTCGCAAAAGTAGAAAAAGATCACTCGAGAATTATAATTCGTTTAAAGGATGGGTTACAAGCGGATTCAGAATCTATCGCCGATCTAAAAAAAATTGTCGGTAAGCAGAATCCGGCCTTCGTTTTTTTTACAGCCGATTCGGATCGAAGTACGGGGGAAGAAAGTACATTTGAGATTTTAGGAAGTGACCCTAAAACGATCCACGATTTGGTTCAATCCGTTGCAAAACAAGTAACTGCATTTCCTGAAACGGAAGAGGTAGTACTGCGTTATAAGGGACCGAGAGAGGAATTGATCATGAACGTAGATCCAGGAAAATCCTCTCTGTCTCTTTTGGACAGCTCGAGACTCGGCGAAGATCTAAGGCTCACGTTACAAGGGGGTATCGCCGCCAAAGCTTTTTCGGAAGGGAAAGAATTCGATGTCCGAGTTCGAGGTTCGGCTGAATTCAGAGGGTCCAAGGATTCGTTGGAAAGAATTCACGTCCGGAATTCTGAGAATCAATTCGTTCCATTGGGGGAGGTCACTTTTGGTAAAGAGGACTACACTCCGGTAAAGGTCTTCCATAAATATCGCACGCGATATCTTGCATTTAGCGTGAAATTCAGAGATAAGAGTTCGGGAGATAGGGTCGCTTTGGAACGGCGAATTCTTTCCATTCCGCTTCCTTTCGGATATCGAATAGAAAGGGGGGAACGGAAAACGTTCAAAATTTTTGATACATTAGGCGAAGTGAACGCGGGTTTCTATTTCTTTCTTTTGATCCTGGTTCTTTCGCGCGTTTTTCAATTTTTGGGTTTAGAAAATCGAAGAAGACAAACTGCGCTGTATATTCTTAGGCTTATTCTATTGTTTTTATCGATTCGATTTCTTGGCGGAGAATGGAAATCCGATTCTTATCTGTATTTTATTTCCATAGGTCTTTTTCTTTAAAGAAAATTTGGATCGAATACGATCGGATTGTTTCATTTTACTTCCACTTGGCGTCCGTTGTAAACGAAGAACTCCGGATTTTTTCCCTTCGGGTATTGGAAATAGTAGATTCTTTTGATAGACGTTTTCGGTTCCAATAGCATTGCCTCTCTGGGCGCTCGGAAAGTTATGAACGTTTTAGGATCAAAAGGTACGTAATCGATATGTTGCGATTGTCCTGTATGAATCTCGGCTCCCGGAAACTGGGCCGGGTCGGCAATTCTCCGTTGTAGTTCCCAGAGGCTCGGGTATGGAATGAACTGGGACGGCGTTACCCAAGCATTTGCGTCCGAAGCATTTTCATATTCGACGGTTATCTTTACGAAGTCGTCCTGCTCAGGGTGAGTGGGTAGTATCTTATCTTTTCTAGGAGGCCCCCCGCCACCGACGACGACACGATAATATGAATCGACTTTTTCAACGTTTTTTATATTTACTTTGAGGGCGATGGTTCCGTAGTCCAAAGGAGCGGTTTTGATCACTTTGTAGTCGGTAAGGATGTCTCCGGATAATTTTGAAACGAGTTCGGGGGTTTCCATAACCGTTCTGACTGATTTATATATATTCGGATCGATCACGGTTCCTTTCGGAGATAACCAATAAAAAGGCAGTAGTAGGATTTGGGTCCAGGTTTGCGCATAGATTGCGTCGTTCGATATCGACGGTAGAGTTTCGGACCTTCCGTTTTTGTCATAGAGTTCGGCTGTAAGCTTAAAATCCCGTGTATTGTAATTCGGAATTACGAATAGCGTTAGGAAAGAAGCATAAAAGGTCCAATTGACCCAAGATGCAAATTTGGAGAACCGAAGTACCAATACGTTCCTTAGGTTCCCTTCCAGTTTCGAATAACTTTCGGTGGAATGGATCGCTATGAGTTTGAGTTTGGGGTGTTCGGCAAATTCTTCTTTTAGGTCGTCGCTTATGCTCAGTTCCGTGAACGGTCCCCGCTGATATCCGAGAGGAGGAGACTCGTAGATTACAACGACACCTAACTTCGGCGCCTTTTCGTCCAGATTTGGTATGCTAAAATCGTTTTTGCTCGAATTTCTGTATATTGTGATACAAGAGTTGGAAAAAAATAAAAACCAAATCAGCGCTATCCAAAGGATTCTGTATTGTTTGAGAATAAAATTCGATTTTAAATTCATATTCGCTTTCTTCCTTTTCTTTTCCGTTCTAGAATCTTTCGTTCCAGTTTTTTATTTAATTTTTACTTCAAAACTAATGGCCCATGCCTTTAGTGGTTCGATTTATAAGAGAGCATTCCCTACCGTTTTTTTTGATTGCGCCAATCTAAACTGTGATCTTAATTTGTCAAAAACATCACAAATTGGATGGATTTCTTATGTCGACTGCGGTGAAAAAGCGTTGTTTGC